>DAOQNB010000800.1:0-3566 GCA_035335845.1 Acidobacteriota bacterium
GCTTCAGTGACCTTTCGAGTGCACAGGTCAAAACCAAAGTTGGGGCCGCCGGAAACATAAACCCTGTATTTAGAGATAGCATTGAGCCATCGCACGGGTTTTTGCAGGAAAGCTGTTGGTGGCATAAGTACGCAGGGAAACCCGGTATAGAGCGCCTGCAACATCGCCAGCAGACCCATGTCGTGATACGGAGGCAGCCATAAGGCGCCAGGCCGATCAGCGTGACATTCCAATTGCCGGCGCATGGCTTCCAGGTTCGCCGAAATGTTGCCGTGGCTGACCATTACCCCGCGTGGAGTGCCAGTTGAGCCCGAAGTGTACTGCAAAAAGGCAAGCTCCCGGTCAGACGGTGCCGGGTGAACCCAGTTTTGTTCCCATCCGGCATCCAGGGTATCAGTCTCAACCCAGGCCAGTTGTTGTAAATCCGGAGTCTCGGTCAGGGTTCGTTGAATTTTTTCGAAAATAGAAGTAGTCGTCAGCGCAATGTTGGCTTGAGCATCGGCTGAAATTGCCTGAATCCGAGAAAATCCGCGATTGGGGCGGGGTGGATAGGCCGGAACTGCAATCATGCCGGCATACAGGCAGGCCATAAACGCTGCCGTATAGTCCAAACCCGGTTGAAACAGGAGCATCACCCGGCTGCCACGCGGCGCCAGGCTTTGCAGATATGCGCCAATCGCCCGTGCCTGACGGTCCAGTTCGAAGTAGGTCATCGGCACTTCTTCAGTTTCTCCGGTTGGGAGAAACACATAGGCCGTTCGGTCAGGCTGGTGCTCAGCACGCCACCGCAACACTTCAATCAGGTTGGCGTGCGAGTGCAAAGGTTCAGTAAATTCTCTGGCTGTCATGGGTTGTGGGTGCGGTGGATGAAAATCCCAGGCTGAAGAAATCGGGCTGAAGACATTGGGCTGAAGAAATCGGGCTGAAGACATTGGGCTGAAGAAATCGGGCTGAAGAAATCGGGCTGAAGACATTGGGCTCAGGGTATGAAACCCATTTTCTTCAGCCCCGAGTCTGCGAGTCTTCAGCCCCGAGCTTGCGAGTCTTCAGCCCCGAGCTTGCGAGTCTTCAGCCCCGAGTCTGCGAGTCTTCAGCCCCGAGTCTGCGAGTCTTCAGCCCGAAGTCCAGCGTCTTTCCAGTTGCATTGGCATTCCGAATCTGGGGCGGAGCGTCATCATGGGAATCGGCTCAATCGGATGCCCAGGAACCAGTTTGAATTTCCAGTGCTGGGCAAAGGTGGCCAGCAGGAGGACGCCTTCCATCCAGGCAAAACCTTCACCAATACATTGCCGGGGGCCGCCTCCAAATGGGAAATAAGAAAATTTTGGTCGTTGTTCTTTGGCTTCCGGGGTCCAGCGCAACGGGTCAAAGCGTTCGGGATCCGGGAAAAATCGTGGATCGTGGTGGGTGACCCACTGACTCATGACCACAACCGATTGGGGCGGCAGGGTATAGTCACCTATCTGATACTCTTCGAGGTTGCGGCGATCAATCATCCACACTGGAGGATAAAGTCGCATGGCCTCGGCAAAGACCATATTGAGCAACGACAGGTGCGGGTAATCACGGGCAGAGGGGACGCGGTTGCCCAGCACTCGATCCAGCTCAGCGTGGACCTGGGCTTCAATTTCGGGGTGTTGTGCCAGCAAATACCACGTCCAGGTGAGGGCGTTGGCAGTGGTTTCATGCCCGGCCAAAAACAGCGTGACGATTTCATCACGGAGCTGTTCGTCAGTCATCCCGGTTTCGTCACCTTCGACATCCTGGGCCAGCAACAACATTGACAACAAGTCACCATGGTCAATTGTGCTCTGGCGGCGCTGATGGATGATGGCTGAAATCACCGAATCAAGCTGGTTTTTAATTTCTTCAAACTGGACTTCCTGCGCGTGATATTCGCTCTGATCTTCGATATTGGGTCCGATCATGCGGCGTAAATCCACGACATTCATGGCTTTAATCACCGCCATGGCATCAGCGCACGCCTGGCTGATCTGGGCTGTCTCAGCTTCGATATTGGTTCCAAACAGGGTCTGCGTCACAATTTCGAGGGTGATGGCCGTCATGTCAATTGACATGTCAACCACCTGATTGGGCTGCCAGCGTTCGCGCATGCGGATCGCTTTTTCAACCATCACCGCTGCATACCCGGCCACCCGTTCGCGGTGAAAAGCTGGTTGAGCCAGTCGGCGCTGACGGCGATGAAGCTCAGTCTCGCTGGTGAGCAAGCCTTCCCCAACCAGATGTTTGGCTCGCTGTAACCCTCTGCCTTTTGTGAAGTTACGATGATGAGTAACCAGCACGTTGTTGATATATTGAGGGTTGTTGACGAGAAACACGTTTTCGGTGCCGCGCTTGAAGTAGACGATGTCTCCGTATTGCTGAGCCAGATCGTGCAAAAAGCTGAGCGGCCCCTGGCGAAACAACGCCACGTGGTCGTCAGATGAAATTGGGCCTGGGCCCGGTGGGAGACTCAGTAAGGCCATAGACATCCGGCTAACAGCAAAAATCCCAATTGGTGATACACCTCAGGTCAGATGACACCAGGAAGCTCGACTGGTTAAGATGGTGGAAAGAAAATTGAAGCGCGAATGAAAAAGATGTAGAGACGCGAATCAGATTTTGGCAAACAAACTGGAATTATGACATCTTTGACTGGAGTTGTCTATTGAGAGACGGTTTCGGGAAAATCCTGCTCAGTATTGATGTCAGAAATCCAGATGTTAAAGCTTTTTTAAGTATCTGTAAAAGAAATATTTAGTTCATTCAATAAAATTTTGCAGCGGGATTAAATTGTTGGTATTTATTCATTGGCCGAACGGCTTGATTACCTGGGAATTGAGGGGAAATTCATGATGAAACGGCATCTGGTCAACCCGGCGATTGATTGGCGGATACAATGGTTAGGTGTGGTTCCGACCCTGTTTTTCCTGGTCCATTTTGGGTTTCATTGGAAATCTGGAACGCCGGGAAATGGACTCTGGATGTGCAATGCGTCATCGGCTGCACTTGGCATTGGCATGATGTGTCGGATTCCACTCTTGATTCGAGTGGCCACAATCTGGCTGATTCCGGGGCTTCCGTTGTGGATTTATGATGCCACCCGGTACGGAATGGGACCGGCAACGACCATCCTGGAGCACGTCGGCGGTGTTGTGGTTGGCCTCTATGCCTTACACCATATTCGGGCCTATCGCTGGATGTGGCTGCACGGCATCGGCTGGTTTTTGCTCATCCAGCAGGCTGGGCGCTGGCTGACCGACCCCAAGCTCAATGTCAACACGGCGCATTTCCCGCATGCTTCAGTGGCCAAATCATTTCCGGTGTACTGGCAGTACTGGCTGGCTTCGATGGGCGTTGTTGTCGTCAGTATGTGGTTGCTCAGTTGGGCGCTCAATCGGATATTCCCTGAACAGCAGAATGAAGAATGAAGAATGAAGAATTGAGTGTTTAGTGCTTTGTCCTTGGTGCTTGGTGCTTAGGAATCAATACTTTCCAAGAACCAAGAACCAAGAACCAAGAACTAAGAACCAAGAACCAAGAACCAAGAACCAAGAACCAAGAAC
>DAOQNB010000801.1:0-1381 GCA_035335845.1 Acidobacteriota bacterium
TATGGCTGATATTCTGGTTGTTGAAGACAAAGATTCCCTCCGTGAAATGCTCTGTATGACGCTCGAACGGGCCGGGTACAGCGTTGCCGAAGCTGGCGACGCCGCCCGGGCCCGGCGGGCGTTACAAGATCAGCTCCCACAACTGGTCCTGACCGACCTGCGCATGCCGCACGGCGGAGGGTTGGAAGTCCTGCGCGCCACCAAAGCGCTTGATCCGGACCTGCCAGTGATCATTCTGACCGCGTATGGCTCGATTGATGAAGCGGTTCAGGCGATGAAAGATGGCGCTCTCGATTTTCTGCAAAAACCGGTTGACTCCGAACATTTGCTGCTGGTGGTTGGCCGCTCGATTGAAGCCCAGCGATTGCAACGCGAAGCCATCTTACTGCGCGAGGAATATTCAAAACGCTATGGCTTTCCACGCATTGTGGGTGATTCGTCAGTGATGCAGCAGGTCAGCCGACAAATCCAGCAAGTCGCCGTTACCAATACCACCGTGCTCCTGTTGGGCGAATCAGGCACCGGCAAGGAACTCTTTGCTCGTGCCGTTCATCACCTCAGCCCACGTGCCAACCGGCCCTTTATTGCCCTCAACTGTGCCGCAATTCCTGAAACACTGATCGAAAACGAACTCTTTGGCCACGAAAAAGGGGCCTACACTGGGGCGGATAGCCGCCGGGCTGGGAAATTTGAACTGGCGCAGGGCGGCACGATTTTTCTGGATGAAATCGGTGAATTGCCACTGGCCGTTCAGTCCAAACTGCTGCGAGTGATTGAGGAGCGCACCATTACCCGTATTGGCGGAAGTGCCGAAATTGTGGTTGACGTGCGCATCGTGACCGCGACCAATCGTGACCTGAATCAGGCAGTGGCGGACAAAACCTTTCGTGAAGATTTGTTCTTTCGACTCTCGATTTTTCCGGTGCGGATTCCTTCCCTGCGGGAACGCCGGTCTGATATCCCACAACTGGCTGAAAGCTTTGTCCAGCACTATGGTCGTGAAATTCGCCGTAGCACCATCAAAATTTCGGACGAGGCCATGCGTTCGATGGTCGCCTATGACTGGCCGGGCAATGTCCGCGAACTCAAAAGCTGTATCGAACGCGCCTGCATTTTGTGCAATGGAAAAGTGATCGAAGCCAGAGATTGTTCGCTCTTTACTCCGTCTCAGCAAAAGAGCCGTGAAGATCGCTTTTTGGAAGGACTTGATTTTGGCGGGACGCTTTCCGAAGTCACTGACCGGGTTACCCGGATGGTTGAAAAACGCAAAATTGAACTGACGCTCGAAGAAACCAGCTTTAATAAAACCCGCGCGGCTGAACTGCTCGGCATCAGCTTGAAAACCCTGGCGTCACGGATGAAAGAACTGGCGATTGAGTAA
>DAOQNB010000801.1:1481-3564 GCA_035335845.1 Acidobacteriota bacterium
CGGCATCAGCTTGAAAACCCTGGCGTCACGGATGAAAGAACTGGCGATTGAGTAACCTTTGAGGGCTGAGGGAAATACAATTTTTCCAATCAGTTCGCTTTTACTTAGATTTTTGCCCAGTCTTTCAGGATGCTCAATCCAATTTTCAACCGGTCTCGTTCCAATGAGAGGCCATCAAAAACCTACCTGGGAAAGAGCCCCACCTCAAGAATTTGTCTTTACTCAACCAACGCCACCCGACTGCGTTTAATGGCTGCCGAACGGTTTGGATACAGCCCGTCAATCGTTTCAAGCAGCGTCGGATGATGGGCCGCAATGTCTTCTTCAAGCGGAACCCGCCCAAGCTGACGCGCCAGTGATTGCAACAGCATCTCAACTTCTTTCTTTGAGCCATTCGACTTTGGCTTGGCGACGCGAGCGCGTGGGACTTCAAGCACACCAGCCGTTTGGGCCTGGGCTTCCATCAATGCCAGATTGCGCCGGGCCAGTTCGACATAGTTTGGATCCAGATCAAGCATTACAAAATCTCGTCCCAGCTTTCGGGCAGCCAGCGCCGTCGTCCCGGCCCCGCCAAATGGATCAAACACCAGCCCGCCGGGGTTGGTTGTCAATTGGATGACTCGCTCCATAAGTTTTTCCGGGAGCTGGCAGGGGTGCGCATCCCGGTGGCGCCGGTGGCGGATGCGTTGAATATCGCTCCACACATCGGACAGTTCAACGCGGGTGTCATGGCCGTCTAAGGTTCGGCTGCGTACACATTTGGGTCGCAAACAATAGATTGGCGCATTGGGCGGCATCACGGCGCCAGGTTTTGACTCTTTTCCGAGTGGCGAATAGTTGACTGTGCCCTTCCCGCCAGTTTTGGTGTAGTAGAGCAACGCATAATGCGCCGGCATCAGCTTGCCGCGAGGTTCAGAGAGCGCATCCCACACAATCCAGTGCCGGAACTCAAGCCGTTCATTGAGAAATGCCGCCTGATACATTGCCCATTTGGGTAAATTGAGCGTCAGGAGCGCTCCGCCCGGTTTGAGCGTTCGGATCAGTCCGTCAAGCCACGCCTGACACCAGTCAAGGTACTCACGCTCAACCAGACCGTCGTCACATTCGCCATAAGGTTTGTTCAAATTGTACGGCGGGTCGGCAAACACAAGGTCAAACACCCCTTCCGGATACAATTCCGCCACACGATTGAGGAATGATACGCAATCGCCCTGATACACCTGATTGGGTTCGAGTCTGGTGAGGGTTTGCCATTCAGAAGCTGGAATAGCAATCGGATCCGTCTTTGTTTTCAACAACAGCGAAGAGGCAACACCCGACTGCCCTTCAATGACGTGCAGGAGTTTGGCTTTTGGTTTGTGAACCAGCGCCGCAATACGTTCCAATACCGATTCGGGCAGCAGGTGGCTGGTTAATTTCTGTTTTGGCAGATCACGCCAGATATCGGACATAGCCGTTCCAAGCGGATTCATGAGGTGCTTTTTGCCACCCCAATCTTTCAGGTTCAACCCGCAGGCAGCACAAAAAGCGTGAGGTACCCGAACCGTCGCCGTGTTGAAGTGAAACCGCGTCGGGGTCTTACCTTCGGTTTTGCATTTATGAAACAGGAGCAACCCTAAATGCGATGGTTGCAGCGTTTCACGGCGGGGCGCATCATCCAGATCAAGGGCAATCCAGTATTTGAACGCCAGCGAAAACCGTTCATCCTTGAGTTCAGACAGGAACAGTCCATACAACGGCAATTCGTGCGGCAGGCCATACACCAGCAAAAAACCGCCAGGTTCGACCGTGCGGGCCAGTTCGGTCAGTGCCTGTCTGGTGACTTCAGTCAACTCATAAGCCACGGGCGGTTCGCTGGTTCGTTTGGCGCGTGGATCAAATTTGGTATTGACCACCACCACCCGCTGGCTTTCGGGTTTGAGTCTGGCAAGTCGTTTGAGTGTCGGATTGGAAAGCGTTGTCCACATGGTAGGGGGGCAAATGGTTCTTGGTTCTTGGTGCTTGGTTCCTGGTTCTTGGTTCTTGGTGCTTGGTGCTTGGTTCTTGGTTCTTGGTGCTTGGTTCTTGGTTCTTGGTTCTTGGT
>DAOQNB010000802.1:0-3559 GCA_035335845.1 Acidobacteriota bacterium
GCCGGCAGGATGCCGGCGTTCCCAGGGGGGAATCTTTTTCTGAAAAACTATATGTCCTTTTCACTACCTCGGGACCCTCAATGGTATGATTTATGCAAAAAAACACTGTCCTTCAATTAAAATGTCGCCCGATCAAGTTACTGTGTCTCCTGCCTTGGAATACCGTAAAACGGGTCATCAGCGCCCTGTTGTGGTCGGTCGCCTTCAGTCACCTGGTACTGGCCCAGGCTGGAAAAGCAGAATTAACCGGCATCGTTTTTGATTCTCAATCGGTACCGGTGGCGGGTGTGCGCATTTGGTTGACTGAGCAGCAAACCCAGCAAATGGTTGAATTTACAACTGACTCGACTGGAACGTTTACTTTTCCGGCACTGAGACCAGGCCGGTATCTGGCACGCTTTGAAACGCAGGGCTTTAAACCGGTGATCCAGGGGCCATTTCGGTTAGGGACCGGGGAACGGGTTCGATTGGATGTCAAACTCGAACCTGGAACCGTCGAAGAACTCATCATTGTCGAAGGTGACGCCATGTTGCTTCGGACCGAATCTGCCACTGTCGGGCAGGTAATTTCTGAGCGAACCATCAAGGAATTACCACTCAACGGACGCAATTTCATTTCACTGGCGACCCTGGCACCAGGTGTGGCGCTCCCGCCTGGGTCATTTTTCCCACGCATCAACGGCGGACGGCCCCGAACCAACGAATACTTGTTTGATGGTATTTCCGTGCTCCAGCCCGAACCAGGACAGGTTGTGTTCTTTCCAGTGGTTGATGCCATCCAGGAATTCAAAATTGAAAGCAACACACCGTCGGCTGAATTTGGCCGGTTTAATGGTGGCGTGGTCAATTTGACGACCAAATCAGGTTCCAACGAGCTTCACGGCACCGGCTTTGAATTTTTCCGCAACGAAGCACTCAACGCCCGTAACCTGTTTGCTCCAAAAACTGCTGCCAACCCAAACAAGCCGCTCTTTCGCCGCCATCAATTTGGCTTTGTCCTTGGCGGAGCGATTATCAAAAACCGCACGTTCTTTTTTACCGATTACCAGGGAACACAGCAGACGATTGGCCGGGTGTTGATCTCAACGGTGCCGACACCGTTACAGAGACAGGGAGTTTTTACTGAATCAATTGCGGGGATTATGCCGCGCATTTACGACCCGGCCACCACTCGACCCAAAACTGGCGGCGGTTTTGAACGCGATCCATTTCCCGGCAATCAAATTCCAGGTAATCGCCTGGACCCGGTGGCTGTTGCGCTTTTGAACCGCTACCCGTTGCCAAATCTTGCTGGAACGGCCAACAATTTCCGGCGAATCGGCACTGAGTCACAGGACCAGAATCAGTTTGACATCCGGCTTGACCATCAGGTTTCACCCAAAGATCAACTCTTTGGACGCTATTCGCTGGCTAAGGATACCGTTCGCCCGGTGACACCATTGCCAGAAGGCAGCGGGAATATCACTTCGGGAGCAATTGCCCCGACCCAAACGACCGGGCAATCATTTGCCGCGAGTTATATTCATTTGTTCAATGACCGGATGGTGAATGAAGTCCGCGTCGGGTACACCCGTCGGGCGATTGACCGCAATGCGTTACTTTTAGATGCCCCACCGTCGCAAAGCCTTGGTTTGCCGGGGATTCCCTCAAATGGTGCTTTTGAAACCGAACTCCCAACCTTTGTGATTGATGGGTTTCAGCAACTGGGGCCGCCGGCCAACACCAATTCAGATTTTCGAACCGACGTCACCCAGGTGGTAGATATCTTTTCGCTTCAACGTGGAAGGCATTCGTTGAAACTTGGTTTTGATGGACGCTGGTCGCGACTGGATGTGACCCAGCCGCCATCTCCGACCGGAAACTTTCGATTTAGCAGCTTATTCACCGATTTGCCCGGAACAGCGGGAACCGGCTTTTCGTGGGCCAGTTTTTTGCTTGGGCAAGTTCAGACCTTCTCGATTGATTTGCAGGAAAAGGTTTTACGGCCACGAGCGCACACGCTGGAATTCTTTGCCCAGGATGACTGGAAAGTGACCAACCGGTTGACGCTCACGGGCGGGCTTCGGTACACACTGAATTTTCCTTCGACCGAAGCTGAGAATCAGGGCGCAGTATTTAACCTCACAACCCAACAGCTTGACTACCTTGGGCAAAATGGTGTTTCGCAGAGCGCCCGTCGCCTGCACAAATTAAACTTTGGGCCACGCGTCGGCCTTGCCTATCGGATTGGCGAAAAAACCGCCATTCGGGCCGGATATGGGCTGACCTGGATTGAGCAGACCGGCATCACGACGCCGTTCACAATTCCGCAATTTCCTTTTATTCAAACTGTTTCTGAGCGGTCGCTCGATAGCATCAACCCGGCGTTTGTTCTGTCAACTGGTCCGCGAGTCACGCCGTTGCCACTTTCTCCGGATGCCGGGCTGGGTCAGGGCGTGTTTTCAGTCGAGCAAGAACTTGGCTCCGGGTACGTGCAGCAGTGGAATCTGGCCATCCAGCGGGAAATTGGTCACAACTGGACGGTTGAAGTTGCCTACGTCGGGTCGAAAATCACACGGCTGGGCATTCCCGACACCAATCTCAATCAATTAACCGTGGACCAACTGGCGCTTGGGTCAAAGTTACTGGAACGGGTGACCAATCCCTTCTTTGGACAAATTCCACGGTCGTCATCTCTGGGAGACCCAACCATTTCAAGGGCACAGTTGCTCCGGGCATTTCCACGCTTTACCACGGTGAGCCTGTATCGCAACAATGTCGGGAATTCAAATTACCACGCGTTTCTGGCAAAGCTTGAAAAACGATTTGCGAGTGGGTTTTCGGCGCTGGTGAGTTACACCCGATCCAAATTGATTGACGAAGCCTCGTCCGTCTTTGACGCCAGCGTGTTGACCGGCCCGGTTGCAAATTTTCCGGTGGCGGACAGTTTTAACCGCCGTCTTGAACGTGATGTGTCAGGCGGGGATATTCCAAATGTGTTTGTGGCCAATGCCGTGTATGAACTGCCGTTTGGCAAGGGAAAACCCTTTCAGCCGACCGGAGTTGTGGGATTGCTGGCAACTGGCTGGCAGCTATCGGGAATTGTGACCATCCAATCGGGTCTTCCGCTGGCGGTGACCCAGGCAACGAATTTCAATGCCTTTGCTGGATTTGGGACGCAACGACCAAACCGCATCGGCAACCCGGAGCTTTCCAAAGATGAGCGTTCCGTAGCGAAATATTTTGATACGGCGGCATTTCGACTCGCGCCGCAATTTCAACTGGGGACCAGTTCGCGCAACCCGGTACGTGGTCCGGGTTTTCGAAGCCTGGATCTTTCTCTGGTGAAGCGAACTTCACTCACCGAACAGGTTTTTCTCGAATTTCGGGCCGAAGGATTTAACGTGACCAACACGCCGCCGCTTGGAAACCCGAATGTTGTATTTGGGACGGCTGGCTTTGGGAGCATCACCTCCGCCGGAGACCCCCGCGTGGTGCAATTTGCCCTGAAGGTTGGATTTTGAAAAGAACCGGGTTCCGGGTTCCGGGTTCCGGGTTCCGGGTTCCGGGTTCCGGGTTC
>DAOQNB010000803.1:0-3552 GCA_035335845.1 Acidobacteriota bacterium
TCTGATTGGTGATACTCAACGAGCCATCACCGAATATACACAGGTTTTGCAAATTGCTGAATTCCTTGCCCAGAGCAATCCTGGCTATGTACTCCATCAACGTACCATAAGTGAGTTATTACTTATTTTGGGCACATTAGAAATCAAACAAAACAATCTGGAAAAAGCCACAAAAATGTTGCGTCGGGCAAAAGAGGTGTATGAGCGGTTGTATCAACAAGATCCGAACCATTCTCAATTTCGAGCTGAGTTGCCGGTGGTGCTTCGAACTCTCGCCAGTACGCTGAGTCATCAGGGGCAGTCAGAAGAAGCTCAGGCGTTAACCAAACGCGCTCTGGAAATGCAGGTCACCCTTGCAGACCGTCCAGATGCCCTGGTCAACGAAATTTATGAATATGCCGTCACCCTGGTTACGGGTGAGCCGGAATCATTGCGCGATCCTGTCCGTGGATTGGAGTTTGCGCTTCGGGCGGTTGAGAAGACCAATCGAAAAGCCGTTGATTGCCTCACGCTTTTAGCCCGCGCCTATCTGCTTTCAGGGAATCACAAAGCCGCCTTAGCCACAATTGAGGAAGCGTTGCGTTTGATTCCGGGTGACAAACCAACAGCTTTTCGCAAAGAACTGGAAACACTCCGGCGACAATCTATGGGCAGTAGGAGTTAGGGGTCCGGGGTTTAAAGGACAAAAAGGACGAAAAAGACATAAAGGGCATAAATTCAAAGACCCTGAACCCTGAACCCTGCTGGATCCGCTTCAATTCTCCAACTTGACGCCTTGCATATCATCCAGGCGGCAAATAAAACCCCAGCCGCCGAAGTACTCCGCTACGGTCAGGACCAGTTCGTTGCGGCCTTTTTTCAGATTGAGATAGAGCGTGTCGTTTTCAACATCCATAATTCCCAAAAATCCTGGGTCGCGGAAGCGATAGGCACTCCGACCCGTAAAGACAGGTGAACCATTGAGGAAGAGTGTTGCTTCGTCGGTGTAGCCAATAGACAGGCGTTTTACCTGGTCACGGTCGGAATAAATCGTGGTTCGGGCAAAAACAAACCGGCGTTTTTCACCCTTTCCAGTGCGTTCGGCGAGTGTTCCAAACGAAGGCACGACGCCTGGACTGTGGCGATAACGGTCAATGACCACCATGCCTGGCACTTCAACCCCAACCGCCTGCCATTTCAGGGCCTTCATTTCGGCTGGAGACAGAAGGTGTTCTGGATTCTTGGTACTGGCTTCAAAGGCTTCAGAGAGTTCCCATTGGGGCAGGATCCCCGCATCATACATTGGCGGTTTTTTCTCCGGACGATCAGTCACGGGATCAACTCGATATGAAAAATTTGAGAAATGCCCGCCACCGGCAATCGCCCAGAGCCCAACTGTGCCGTGGCTGTATCCGCGTTTCAGGTCTTCGATCATCAGGGCTGGCTCGGCGGAATTGTTCACAAAGACTTTGCCGCCGAGTCCGGCAATCTCGATCCGGACATGCACCCATTCGCCCCTCGGGATTTCAATTGCACTGGTAAATCCTTTGCCGCTATAGATTTGCCACGGTGCACCACCATTAAATGACGGCGTATACTGGACCGCATCCGGCAGCTTGCTTTTGTGTGGACGAAAGTAAACGATTTCGTGGTCATCTGAATTTTCAGCCCGGAATGCGGCTCCGATGAAGGCTGGGACTTTCGGCGCGGCGAAATCAAATTCAAGCGTGCCGTTTTCAAAATCAACGCCTTTTAACAAGGCAAACCCCGATTGGATAAACAGGCTTTTGCGACCAAGATGCTCTTCAACATGTGCTTTAGGGTCAGTGAATTGCCAGTTTGGCGAGTCTACTTCAACGGCAATTTGAGCCGATGCCGAAGGTTTTGGGGCCGAATTTCGCCCAGGCTTCGAGAGTGGAAACGAAAGCACCAGGATGCTGCTTCCAACGGCGTACAGGCACAACAGAAGTTCAATCAACAGGAATTTTTGAGTACGTTGCATGACTAGAGACACCTCTCACAGCAGGTTGCCGGCCTTCTGAGTTTGAAATTGCTGAATTGGAATTCAAAACTTAGAGGATATGCGTGAGGCTGTCTTGAACGTTCTTGCGGTTTTGGCGGTATTGCCCTGGGGTAAGGCCAGTTACTCGTTTGAAATGGCGGTTGAGATGGCTTTGATCGGCAAACCCGGTCTGGCTGGCAACCTGTGGAATTGACCATCCCTGGCGCAACAGTGCCTGAGCACGCATGACCCGAAGTTGGGTTTGAAACGCGTGTGGCGGCATTCCAAAGTGAAGGGAGAACATACGATTGAAATGAAACGGACTCAAGTTTGAAAGACTGGCAAGCTCTTCTAATAAAATGTTTTCTGCAAAATGCTCAACCAGATAATCACACGCGTGCCTGAGGATTTTACGATCTGAGCCAGTCGGATGAAGTTCAGGACGCGAATCCGATACTTGAACAATAAGCTGGGTAATGAGATTCAGAAGCCGGGTTTGGCGTTCCAGACTGGATGTTGTTGCTTCCAAAGCCAGATGGGTCCGCTCAAAACAATCCAGGAGGTGGGACTCAACCACAATCGGCGATGGAAAGAAGGGAAGCGGAGTGGCGGTTCCCTGGAGTTCCTGTGCCACCTGATGCATCTGGTGGATTGTCAAAAATAGCGTCCGGTAACTACAACCCGTTGCCGCCAGTGCCCGATTGGCGTGGACTTCACCAGGATGAATGATGAACAAACTGGCCGGAGGCGTCAGGAGTGTTGCCCCTCGATACTGAAGTTCACCCGTTCCAGACTGGATAAGACAGAGTTGATACTCATCGTGCCAGTGACGGGGAATCGTGCGCGCAACCGAAAATCCCCGCCGAACCTCAACCTGTGGAAGGTCGCTCGGATGCCAGACCGTGATGTGTTCGCGTGAGGTGGTTGGATTCATAGGAAGTTAGGGTTGAAGACATCGGGCTGAAGAAGTCGGGCTGAAGAAGTCGGGCTGAAGAAATCGGGCTGAAGATTATCGGGCTGAAGAAGTCGGGCTGAAGACATCGGGCTGAAGAAGTCGGGCTGAAGAAATCGGGCTCAGGGAATTAAACCCGTTTTCTTCCGCCCCGAGCTTGCGAGTCTTCAGCCCCAAGCCCTGAGCCCAGGGTTTTTTCAGCCTGGATGTACTGGGGTGGCTGCCATTTCGCCAACCACAGTGGTCCAGGGGCGAACACGCCAGTTGGCAATGAGTCCGTTGATCACGTAAGGGTCAGCTTTGGCAAAGTTGGCTGCAACCTCCGGCGAATCTCCTTGGAATAGCAAGACGGCGCCATCAACTGGATCATTGAAGGCGCCGCCAAGGATCAATTCGCCACGCTCGTGAGCAGCCCAGGCCAGGGAAAGGTGTTCGGAACGGAATTCAGCCCGTCGTTCGAGATAATCAGGGGCGGTGTCATAGAAAAGAAGAAAATGCATGGAAACCTCTTGGGGTTCAGGGTTCAGGGTTCAGGGTTTGGGGTTCAGGGTTCAGGGTTCAGGGTTGACTGGGGGTCGCTTTTTTTGGAAGGAGAGGTGTGATACATTCTAAACCTTGT
>DAOQNB010000804.1:0-3547 GCA_035335845.1 Acidobacteriota bacterium
GGGATGTGAATGCCCCTAAAGTTGAGGAATTGCAGGCCATGAACAAATAAAATTGGACTGACGAAGCCAGTTTTGAGATTCATTCTCTCTGGCTTTCTCGGTTTATTTGTTTTAACCCTTTATTCCCAAAAAGATCTTCCCTCCCTCACACCAGCTTAAAAACCCTTTAGGAATTCAGATCCATCAAGAAACTACTTTGGCAAGTTGTTTTTATCTTTTTGAAACCTGCCCAAACTGATAAACTCCACCTTGAAGCAGTTTCTCCTGAGGTAAATGCTGTGATCTGAAGCTAAAAGGATGACTGTGATCTGTTTTCCCTTGTATGCTGTGATTAGAAAGTTTTCCAAATCAATGCCATTATAGGGTTTCTCACACCAGAAAACTCTTTCCCTATCGTGGCTCAACCTCCTGGTTTACACCTAAAAGACCACCCGCACATCTTAGAATCATCCTGGTAACCAATTCAGACGTGTGATGAAGGGGTCCAGGTATTGTCCTCCTTCACCAATACTGCCATTTTGGAATCATACGCTCGATTTTCAGACCGCTAAACTGTTGAAATACCCGCATTTCACTGAGCTCTGAACCTGATCTCATTCTCCCTCCAATGATATCCTTTCAATTGGACATTTTTTCAGTTTTTCTGATAAACCTCCTATGAATCAAAAACTATCCCGCCTGCTCTTGATTCTCTTTTTTCTTTCTGGTGCCACATCCCTGGCATATGAAACAGTATTTGTGAAGCTTCTTACCTATATTTTTGGCGGGACAACATATGCCGTTAGCACGGTTCTGGCAGCCTTTATGGGAGGTTTAGCAATAGGAAGCTTCTTTTTTGGACGATATGTTGAACGTGGGCGCAACGGACTCAGGCTTTATGCTTACCTTGAACTTGGGGTAGGACTTTATTCAACCATTGTTCCACTTCTCTTTCTCTCACTTGAGCCAATTTATATTTCCTTGTTTCAAAACTTCGGCTTTTCTTTCTCGGCATTAACCATGGTGCGTTTTTTTCTGGCTGGGGTTATCGTGCTCCCACCAACTATCCTCATGGGCGGAACACTTCCAGCCCTCGCCAGATATCTCATTCGAGAAAGCAGGCAAATTGGGCCACAAATCAGCTTGTTGTATGCAATCAACACGTATGGGGCTGCATTTGGTGTTTTCTTCGTGACCTATTTTTTGCTCGGAGCCATTGGAATTTATGGCACTCTGGCAGTAGCAATCCTTGGTAATATTGCGATCTTCGCCGCATCGTTATACCTTAATCGGCAATTCCAAGTCACGCCTATTGCCTCGGAAGAAACTGCTGTTGGCGAGTTGGCTCAAGGTGCAGAGGAACTTGATTCACTGTCCCCCCCCCTCTTTGATTATCTTACACACTGGCTTGGATTTAAACGTGAGTTGGAGACCACCGAACAGCCCTGGTCAGACACTCAACTGGCTCGTTGGATTTACAGCTTTGCTTTGTGCTCAGGATTTTTGTCATTTGCCTATGAAGTGAACTGGACACATATGCTGAACCAAACCATTGGGACCAGTACCTATGCGTTTGGGATCATGTTGACCACCATGTTGCTTGGGATTGCCGCTGGGAGCCACCTGCTCGGGAAAATGAACCATCAAGATCACCAAACACACTCCAGGTTAGTGATGTGTCAGTTTCTTCTTGGATTGTCAACCTTTGTGCTGTTTCCATTCTGGGATGATATCCCTCAAGTCTTTAAGCTGACTGGATTCTTCCGCCCAAGCTTTTTGTTGACTGAAACGGTTCGATTTCTTGGATGTTTTTCAGTCATGTTTGTTCCGGCGTTGCTGATTGGTATCTCTTTTCCACTGATGATCAAAGTGAGAACACACCAGCTTTCCAGGCTTCCGGGGCAACTGGGCAGTGTGTATTTCTTTAATACCGTCGGTTGTATTATCGGATCTACTCTTACGGGGTTCGTTTTGCTTCCGCGAATGGGCTCAGAAACTTTACTGCGGGTAACAGGGTCACTGAGCATCATTCTGGCAGTTGCAATGACCCTGGTTTTGACCCCACACCAAAAAAATTTTCGGATTCGAATTCTGTCCCTTGGCCTCTGTAGTTGCATTGTGGGCATTTTTATTCTTCCGCATTGGAACTTGAATCAAATGAATATTGGGGCTCACCTCTATGGAGTCTATAGTGAAAATCCTCAGCAAATCCTTTATTATCATGAGGATGTCCTGGGTGGGGTAACCAGCGTTGTCAAATCTGGGTCAACCTTAACCTTACTTACGAATGCCAAGTTTATGGGTGACGATGGAGGTGAAATGGCGGCTCAACGAAATTTTGCGTTGGTGCCGCTGGTGTTCCTTCACCAATTTCAGAAGGCACTGGTCATCGGATTAGGCACAGGAGTTACTGCCGATACAGTAGCCGGGTTTCCCTTTTCAGAAATCGACGTGGCTGAAATTGCCCCTGGGATTGTTGAGGCTGCCCAAACTTATTTTGGTCACGTCAACGGGAATGTCTTAAAAGACCCAAGGGTCAAAGTCCATATTACTGATGGCCGCAATTTTGTCATGTTATCCCCCAACAAATATGATCTGATCACGATTGAATTGAGTAATATCTGGTTTGCTGGGGCAGCCAATCTTTACAGTAAAGATTTCTACCAACATTGTCGGAACCACTTATCCCCCAATGGGATTCTTCAGCAATGGGTTCAGCTTCATCATATTGACCCTCTGGATGTTCTGACCGCCATTAATACCATGCATCAAGTTTTTCCCCACACTGCCTTTTTCATTCGAGGTGGTCAGGGAGTATTGATTGGTTCACCAGAACCCCTTGAAATTGACTACCAACTGATTGAAAAACTGAACCAGTCCCCCCCGGTTCAAAGAGCAACCCAGGGATCTAAACTCATCAATGGAGACATTTTGACAGTGTTGGAAGGGCTTTATTTATTTGAGGAGAATTTAACCAACCTCCTTCAAATAAAACCATATGCTGAGGTGAGCACGGATTGGTATCCTGTTTTAGAATATAACACTCCAAAAGGTAACTACCTGCCATTTGCTGATTTTGGGAATGTAGCCCTGATAGAAGCCTATCGCTATCCTCAACTCCTTCCTACGATCAAAAATATTCCCGAGGATAAACGTCTCTATTTGTTGGGGATGATTGCTGCTGCACGCAATCGACTGCTCCAGGCGGAGTATTTTCTCAATCGTTCAGTCGAACAAGGAAATTCTGATCCACGGTGCACACAACTCTTGAAACGAGTTCAAGCAAAAATGAAAGAAATTGATGAGCATAGTTAAGTACTTTTTTCTGAGAGTGAAGTCTTTTGCTGGCAATTCATCAGGTACAAATCAATCAGATACGAGTGAGAAGCTGGGGTTCCTAACACTACAACGAGGTGTGGATTGAAGTTTTGGTTCTTAGCCCAGGAACTAGGCGCCGCCACGCTCGCCCAGAGTGCAACCCTGGGACCAAAAGCCAGTTTCCCCTCCCGCCCCGTCGGCAACCACCATAGACGGTTGCCGACGGGGCGGGAGAAATCGGGAGGTGACG
>DAOQNB010000805.1:0-3540 GCA_035335845.1 Acidobacteriota bacterium
GGTATCAAATGCTTTGGGCGCCAGTTGGACTGGTTCGGTTTCTCGCCAGAGCAGGCGTTTACCAGTATCAAGCCGAAACAAATCAAATTGATAGATGAGAGGGGCTGATTGATTCATCGGCAACGTGTCCTTTTGAAAAAGGAGTGCCTTCGATGTGACGTTTCGGCCTGGAACGAAACGGAAAATCGAAAAATGGGAAGTTTTGAAAGTTTTTCGATTATTGGGTGGGCATTCTGTGAATGCAAGTGCCACAGCCAGTCAGGTTCATAATAAGGACTTGTCAGTGCCATCTGCGTGAGCGGGCAGTACTGACTCATCGGTTCTTCTGATTGTCTCCAACACAAAATCCGGTAGACACCAGAATATAAAGAAGCGACAGAACAGGCAAATTTAGGTTTCTTAATAAAAATTAACCTGTTTCAAACCAGCGGCTAAAGGATTTTTGAAGGCGAATTGGTCAACGCTGCAACCAAACCAGGCGATTGATTTGATGTATTTCCATTCAGGATTTAGAAGGAGCGTTGTCATGTCTCGCAAGATTTGGTTTTTGGTACTTTTCGTGGTCGGTGTGTGCTCAGTCAACAGTACTGGTTTTCAATCATGGGTGGTGCCGGCCCAGGCACAAGTCGAGGAAAGCCCCCGTGCCAGTTTGGTTCCTGAAGTTCGGCAATTTGATTTCTGGGTTGGGAAATGGAAGGTGACAACCGGTTCGGCTACGGTGGTCAGTAGCGTGTCAACCTTTGGCGTCGGTGGCATTGCCATGTTGGAAACCTACAACCCAGGTGGTGAATATCAGGCGACCAGCGTCACAGTCTATAACTCCAAGACCCGAAAATGGACGCAAAACTGGCTTGATTCAGATGGCTTGCTGCTTGAACTGAGCGGTGAGCTTCAAAATGGAATCATGGTGTTGACCGGAGACTATACTGGCTCGCAAGGTCAACCAACCCAGGCGCGACTCACCTATTTCAATATTTCCAGAACCGAATTTGATCAAACTTTTGAAATCTCGACTGATTCCGGCACGACGTGGGCCACAACCTATTCGGCGCATTACGTCAAAGACTTGAGCCCCTTGCCCGTTAGTCGCTCGCCTGAAATCAAACGCCTTGAAAAACAGCAGTTTACAGCCGCTTCGCTTCCATCCAAAGCACGGGATTTTGATTTCTGGGTTGGGAAGTGGACAGTGGATGTGGCCGGGTCAAATACGCCGGCAATCAGCCTCATTCGGTCATTTGGGTTAGGTGGCGGGCTGGCGATATTAGAGGATTACAATCTGGGCAGTTATCGCGGGACGAGTGTCAGTGTCTTTAGCTTGAAAAACAACCAGTGGCATCAATTCTGGTTTGATAACGGCGCCCCAGCTTTGTTGCTGGAAATTGATGGGAATCTGGCAAATGGGATGATGGATCTCGAAGGTGACTATTTTGACGACAGCAATGGCCGCCGGTTATATAGCCGTCTTCGGTATTTTAATATCAAAGGTGACACGTTTACCCAACATTTTGACGTTTCTCCCGATGGAGGAAAGACTTTCCAAACCACCTATAATGCGTTCTATACCAGGCAAATCCTGGCGGCACCACAAAACTTTGCGGCGAGTCAGGTCAAGTCCACCAAAGTGGTGCTTTCGTGGAAAGACACCTCAACCATCGAAGACCGATTTGAAATTCAGCAATTTCAAGATGGAAAATGGGTTACTCTTGCCACGACTCGTTCTGATGCAACCAGGTCGAAAATCAAGAAACTTCAGGCGCAAACCATGTACCGATTTGCGGTCCGGGCCTGTGCCGGAGTTGAGTGTTCCGAATCAGCGGAACTGACCGTCACGACCCAGTAAAATCTTTCGGAGTGCGGCCCACTTGACGCCGCTTTCGGTTGAACCCAAACGCAAAGCTGCCACTCTGTTTGGATGCTTGACCGGGTGGAAGCGCTTTGCCTGAAAACAAGCGGTTGTTAAAATCTCACGGCCTGGAGTTACCGCTTCTTTTCAGGCAAAGCTTTTTTCAAAGTTGATATCATTCAGTGGTCATGGAAGGTTTGTGTGAACCAAAAAAATGGCAACTGACTGGTTTTGATAGACCAGCGTGAGTTGAACCCCAGCCAGTTTGGCTTGATCAATCACCTGTTGCGGATTGACCGAGGTGTTGGGATCAGCTTGATGAAGCACCGGATTCGCCAATTTCAACACATGGGTTATTCCCAGTCGGTGATACCCGTTCGCTCGGCGGGGAAGCCCACAGGCTTTGCGGTTGGTATGAAGGTACACATGGGCTTCAATGGGTGGATCGCAACCAATTACAGATTGTTCCGAGGTTTGGGTTTTGAGCCATTGGTAAGCATCCGCCGTGTCTTGCCACAAACTGGCAGCCTGGATTGAAAAATCGCCACTTGCTCGAACTGTCCTCACAAATCTGATGTCGCTGATAAGTTGTGACAAAATACAGAGCAAACAAATCAAACCAGCGAGCTGATTGTGATTTCGGATCAAGTCAGGCTTCATTTGGGAGATCTGGCGGACCAGAAACTCGATCCCTAATACAAAAAACAGACACAGGAATGGCACCAGCGGGACGATAAACCGGGCTGGATTCCAGGGCCAGAAGACAATCAAAACCAGACTACAGGCAACATACAGTGAACTGGCCTGGATACGAGGGCGCAGACTGTAGGCCAATCCTCCGAGGACCACTGCCGAAATCGCAAGTCTGAGCGGAGTGGCTCCGAGTTTGAGCCACTGGTTGGCCTCAATCGCTTCACTCACGCTGATCGAGAAAATCGCCCGTGGAATATCACGCCAGGCCAGAAGCCAGCCGTTTTCTCTCAAGTAGTACATGATGGCCGCCAGAGGCGAAGCATCCTCCCGTGTGACATATGCCGACAGGAAAAAATCAACATACTCTCTGGTTCCAGGGAGGTGAGAGCCAAACCAAACCAGGCTGGAAAGGATAATTCCGCTGGCCACAACCAGAAAGACGACCAGTCGGCGATGTTTTTGAGCGAGCAGCCAGCTTGAAAACAACGCTACAATTAAGACAATCCCGATTGACCGGGTAACCAGCGCGAGGCCGCAAAACAGCAGGACAAGGAATCCGTTGATTGGTTTCTGGTGTTCAGTTTGAAACCGATGAAACCAGAACAGCGCAAGTATTGAAAACAGTGTAAACGGCATTTCCGAGGCAACACGACACGTAAAACCCACAAACGGAATGGATGTTGCCGCGAGAAGGATCGAGGCCGATTGAACCAGCGGCGAATACCCCTCGGCCTGGATCAAACGGGAAAAGAGAAACAGGGCTCCGGCGCCACAGGCAATCAACATGAGTTTGTACAAAAGAACGGTCGTCGGAAAGGAAAAACCAAACACCGTCGGAATACTCAGCAAAACTGGCAACCCAGGCGGAAAGTGGTCGTGAGCCCGTGGAACGGGTAAGTGGATTTCTGTATATCCTTGACCGGTTGCCAGCGCCCTGGCCAGTAAAATGTAATATGAGTCATCAATCATATCGAATTTACTGTTCAGTATCAGACATCCGACCG
>DAOQNB010000806.1:0-3534 GCA_035335845.1 Acidobacteriota bacterium
GTTGTCCACTTCTACCCGGACGCGGGCAGTGCGGGTGGTTTGGTTAACGAGTGGATCGAGATAGGTGACTTTGCCTGTGAGTTGTAGGGACTCTGGATTGGAGGGCCGAATGACAGCCGTCGAATTCACCGTGAGCCGCAGCATTTCGGCTACTGGAATGTTGGTGATGACCCAGACTGAGGACAAGTTAGTAATTGTAAAGAGCGGTTTTCCCGGCTCGATGCCCACCCCCGCATTAACCAAGCGTTCTGTCACAATACCGCTGACCGGAGCCGTGATTGGCACCAATGCGGTGTTTTCTTCGTTGGAGTGCGTATCGCATACCGATACGCCCACGGCTTTGAGGCCGTTGCGTTTGTGGTCTACGTCCAGTTGTGCTGATTCGAATGCTGCTTTGGCTTCCTGGACTTCGCGGCTGAGATTGATATTGTTTTGGAAATCAAACTCCGCTTTCGCATTCTGGTAGGCAGTTTCGGCAGCAATCAGGTCTTTGCCGGCACCGGCGCCAAGTTCGATCAGTTTTTGTGTTCGAGTCAGATTAGCCTGGGCTTCATCCAACCTGGCTCGTGCCTGGAGGAGCGAAATCCGGTTCTCTACTTTTTGCACTCGTTCGTAATTGCGTTGGGCGATCCCCAACTGAGTTTCAGCTTCGTGCAGTTTCCCATGCATTTCCGCTACTAAGGGGCTAGACAATTCGGCTAGGACCATCCCGGCTTTAACCGGCATGCCAACCGTCACTCGGACCTGTTCCAACCGGCCACTGACCTGGGCCGAAACCTGCTGGGTCTGCAACTGATTGGCCTCGACCGAACCTGTCGTCCGGATGAATCTCCCTTCCGGTTGGCCCGATATGGACTCGATCTCGATTCTAGCGGCTTTTTCCACTTCAGGAGAGAGCAGGACCTCCGACCCGCCGTGCGCTTCTTCCTGGTGATGGTTCTCTTCTTCTACCGCTGGAGTGATTTGGGGATTGGATCCGCGTATGAGTAGGAGCCCAACCACCACCACAATTACAGCAATACCCAGCAACCACCACCGAGATAAAGTCGGTTTGGCAGGTAACGACTGGCTGACAAGTTGTTCGGTTTCTTCTTTTTCCATAAATATTGTTCCTCAATCAAGGGGGGTTCCAATTGCGGTAACTAGGTTTTTCCAGGCATGCTGGTATTCAGCCAGGATTTCGGTGTATTCCTGCTGAACATCGGCAAACTTGCGTTGTTCAGCGATGACTTCGGTAATGCGGAATGCACCAACTTCATAAGAATTCCGAATCGTGTGCAGGTTTTGCTGTGACCTATCAATCACCCCGGTTTTGTAAATGTCGAGCACGGCTTTTGCCACCCTCCACCGGTCGTAAGCTGCCGTGACTTCGTTGCGCACAAGTTGTTCCAGGAACTCGCGCCGGCGTTTGGCCTGAGTAATGGCCGCTTCGGCTTCAGCTTTGGCGCCCTGGTTCCGGTTGAAAACTGGTATCGTGACCGACAATCCGAACGTCAGCAGTTTGTCACGGTCGTTCAAAAAGCCAATGGGCGTGGTGTCAAAACTCGACTCATTGGCTGCATACCGTATGTAGGCGGTGACATCAGGGCGCCCTTGGGCTCGTGCCAACTGCACCCTGGCAGTTGCAGATTCTTCATTTAACCGAGCCATCTGCAAATCAGGACGGAGATGCAAAGCAGTAGTGATGGAGGTTTCCACCGAATCCGGTACTGATGGTAGGCTGGTGCTGGCGAGGGATTCAGCCAACCTCAATTGGGCATCAACCGGTAACCCAACCAATATTTTTAACCGGCCAAGCGCTATCTTGAGTTGAACCTCGACCAGCATTCGTCGTGCTTGCCGCCGATCCTGTTCTACCTTCAGCAAATTGAGGTCAAGCGGTGGGATATCACCTATTGCCACCCGGTCGCTGGCGATTTTGACCGATTGCGCATCCAGGGCACCAAGGTCGGTCAAGATTTCGAGTTCGCGAGTTGCTGTCAGGATCTCGGTGGTAAGAGTGCGGACCTCACTCGCCAATCGCCGTTCCCGATCCGCGATGTCGGCTTGAGCAATTGCCAGTTCCGTTTGTGCGACTTCCATCCGGCGCTGGCGTTGACCATTCAATTCGAGTGGGAGCATAACCCCAATCGCCAAATTGCGTTCGCCAGGTGAATTCAGGACACCCGCCGTGCGCTCGGCTTCAGCCGTTGGGTTTGGACGCAGCCCAGCTTGGCGTAACCGGCCACGGGCTCGTTCAATGTCAAGCCGGGCTGCGGTCAGCTCGCCGTTGGCAACGAGCGCGAGGCGAATCAGAGCCTGGGTCGTGTAGCTGCCCGAAGCTGTTTGGGGAAGGGAAATTGATGGAACCGATTGTCCATCAGCGGCAGATTGTGCAAGAACAACACCTGTCAGTTTTGTCAGTTCCTGCCCGTGAGCCGGTAGCAGGTTGAATAGTAAAAACAATATAAAAAAGAGGGTATCCCGAGCGCGGAACACACCGTGATAACGCATAAAGCAGTTCCCTTTCTAGTGTTGACCAGGCAACACCCGCGTTGCCGCCCCGAAAAAATACACGCCGGCAACCAATTTATTCGCATACCTGACCTGACTTAGACACAACTACCAGGATAGTTCCCGGTCAGGGATCTATTAGATGTCAGGTAACAAGTTGGTCTGGATTTATGATAAGACAAACTTCGGAGGGTGAAAGGGAAGGGCGAGAAACTTGGTCAAGAATAGCCAGGATTGCCAGGGGAAAACGGATAGAGGATCTTCAAACCGGGGCCAGACGAAGTTCATAGGTGGGAGTACATGGGAACAGCACGAAACACAGGTGCAACCATACCCATCCTCGCTATTTGTTTCCTGAGATTGAGGTGTTGCAGGTTGCAGGACGGTTCCCTGGGTTAGAGATTCATGAGCTTTATCAATAGCTTCGTCAAGTGGTGGATGAGCATGCTTTTCATACCCCAGCAGCATTTCCGTGCAATGCCCAGGAAATACAATATCAACCAATCCCACATCCGAAACGATGAAGGTCAGCATGAAAAGCGCAACCCCACGCCAAAGGCTCGGTTTGAAGGTTTGGAAAAATGCACGGAAAAGATTCATTCTGGTATTCTTCCACGGTGGAGAAAGAAGAGTCAACTCTTGACTGGGGATCATTATTTTCAGAATTCCTCGACCGGGTCAAAGCAATGTATCCTTGCGGGAGTGCAGCGTGACAATTCCCAGCCTCATTGCATAGGTCACCCCCGCCCCTGATTTCCTGGACTTGAACAAGATGGGTGAAACTGTAACCCGGTGAAGTTATGCGGCAGTTATTTCACTGTCTGACCTGCTAAACAACTATTGACGGTAGTTGTTATGTTGTCTATAGTCCGTTCCCGTCAATTTTTCGCTGCAGGTCACACAAGATGCCGAAATTTTCACTCCGCGGTTTCAAGCCCGACCGGCAGGGCGTCAGTCACGTGCTGGGTGAGCTGGAAACCGCCGTCATGGAACATCTCTGGCAGTACCCCCGCCAGACAGTTTCCGAGGTTGAAGACCGGC
>DAOQNB010000807.1:0-3530 GCA_035335845.1 Acidobacteriota bacterium
CCCAGTGCAATCCACCGAGTTGTTCCGGTGCCAGGGGGCTGGCAGCCGGGTTGGCTGTACCGTGCATTCCCAGAGGAGTGCAGTTGACAGCACCTTCAAACTGCTGACCGCAAAAATCTTCCAGCGAACAGCACCTGATTCCAAATTTGTCAGCCAGCGACCGGGCCTTTTCCTGGTTGCGGGCAAAAAGCGTGACCTGGGCCTGACGCTGAACCAGTCCATAGACAAGGGCATAGGCTGATCCTCCGGCCCCAAGTACCGCCACGCGTGAGCCAGCCAGCGCAAAACGTTTTTCAAGCGGACGCATGGCGCCATCCACGTCGGTGTTGTGGCCAATCAACCGGGTTCCTTCAATCAACAATGTATTGACTGCTCCGACTGCTTCGGCGGTTGTTGTCAGACTGTCAAGCAACGGGATCACCGCCTGTTTGTGCGGGATCGTGACACTAAATCCCGTTGATTGAAACGGAACCTGACGGGTTTTCGGGTGAACCACACGGTGTATAAAGTCAGCCAGATCAGTGCCTTCGGGTTGCACTTCAAACGGAAGATAGATCCAATCCAGCCCGAGGGCTTCAAACGCGGCATTGTGCATGTGTGGTGAAAGCGAGTGCCCGACCGGTTTTCCAATCAATCCCGTGACTTTGGTCGCCGTTGAGAGGCGGTGGGTACGGTACACGTGACGTAAGTCAGCCGCTGAAAACTGACCTGGTGCCGATAGATTCCCATCTGGCGCGGCGGAATAGGTCACGTAACTGCCAAGCGCCGGCCCCAAAATCCGGGTTGGCGCACCGGGTGCTCCCATCCCAATCAAAATAAACCGTTGCCTGGATTCGGCTGCCAGTGTCTGAAATGTAGCCAGCAATGCCGTCAGGTCACGAATTGAAGTCGTGCGAACCGCCAGTTTGATGGTTGCCGCGTCGCGTGGGAAACGCTGTTCAATCAATGCCGGAAGATCCTCTGGGGTATGGTCAAATTCATGCCAGGAAGCGATCATTTTGTCCCACGGAAGCCTTGCTGCTCCCAGTTTTTCAACCAGGACCGGAACAAAATCGGCTTCAAGATCAAAATGGACATCTGGGAGCGTCAAAACCTGGTGCCAGAAGGCCAGCCGTTCGTCGAGAGAGATTTCACGGTGACCACCCTGCTCTGTTGGGCGAAACGTGATGATGACGGGCTTTGAGCATTCGGCCAGGAGGGTTTCAACTGTCAGGCGTGGCTGATCTCGGTCAAGGTCTTCCAGGAAATCAAGCCGGAGTTCAATCCAGTCGGCATGCACTTGAGCCTGGGCAATCGCCTGTCTGGCCTTGGCAAGGGTTGGGGAGAGAATCGGGGTGCAGATTCGGGTTCCGGGTTCCGGGTTCCGGGTTCCGGGTTTAAAAGACGAAAAGGACATAAAGGACATAAAGGACAATCGAGGACATAAAGGATATAAATTTGAAAACCCGGAACCCGGAACCCGATTAGAATTTCCTGATGGTTTCAGCCGCTGATTTTGTAGATAATACGCCACACACTCCACGACATCCATTTCACCACATCCAGGAAGGAAATTTCGCTATGCAGACTGCTCCGCACGCTACTCCAAAATCCGTTCGTGAACAGGTATCAGCCGAAGAATGGCAGATTCGGGTTGATCTGGCCGCCTGCTACCGACTGGTGGCCCACTATCGCTGGGATGACCTCATCTTTACACATATTTCCGCCCGTGTTCCAGGGGCTGATCACCATTTCCTGATTAACCCCTATGGCATGATGTTTGACGAAATCACCGCCTCCAGCCTGGTCAAAGTTGACATCAATGGAAATATTGTGATGGAGACGCCTTATCCGATTAACCCGGCGGGATTTACCATTCATAGCGCTGTTCATGCTGCCCGCGAAGATGCCCGATGTGTTTTACACGTCCACAGTTTGAATGGCGTTGCCGTGTCTGCCCAGAAAAACGGGTTGCTTCCACTCTCGCAACAGTCACTGTTTGTACTTTCAAGCCTTGGCTATCACAACTATGAAGGCGTGGCGCTCAACGAAGACGAAAAACCACGGCTGGTGGCGGATCTTGGGGAACATAAATTTCTGATCCTGCGCAACCACGGCCTGTTGACCTGTGCTGAAACGATTGCGGATGCCTTTTTATATATGTACTTGATGGAAAGCGCCTGCACGATTCAGGTCCGTGCCCAGTCAGGAGGTGGGGAATTGATTCCCGTGCCGACGCCGATTTTGCAGGGAATCCAGGCTCAGGCCAAAGTTGTAACCAGGAGTGTTGGCGGCGCCCTGGCCTGGCCAGGGCTGCTGCGCAAACTTGACCGGATTGACCCATCATTTCGGGAGTAAGATTTTGGGCTGAAAAAACCAGGGCTGAAAAAACCAGGGCTGAAAAAACCAGGGCTGAAAAAACCAGGGCTGAAGAAGTCGGGCTGAAGACATTGGGCTGAAGAATTTGGGCTCAGGGTATTGAACCTGTTTTCTTCAGCCCCGAGCTTGCGAGTCTTCAGCCCTCAGCTCTTAACCCTTAGCCCGAAGTCTTCAGCCCCCAACTCTTAACCCTTAGCCCGAAGTCTTCAGCCCTCAGCTCTTAACCCTTAGCCCGAAGTCTTCAGCCCTCAGCTCTTAACCCTTAGCCCGAAGTCTTCAGCCCTCAGCCCTAAGCTCCAGGGTTTCTCAGCCCCAGTTCGGAGGTATGCTATGTCAGCGATTGCACCCGCGACGGTTCGCTACCAGAGTTTTCGAGAGTTTTATCCTTTTTATTTAGGCGAACATTCAAACCTGACTTGCCGGCGACTGCATTTTATTGGGAGTTGCCTGGTGCTGGTCCTGCTCGCCATCACGATTGCTATGCGGAACCCATGGTTACTGTTGGCGGTGCCGGTGTGCGGCTATGGGTTTGCCTGGGTTGGGCATTTCTTTTTTGAGAAAAACCGCCCGGCGACTTTTACTTATCCAGTGTACAGTTTAATTGGAGACTGGGTGATGTTTGGGCAGATTCTAACCGGAAAGATTCCCTTTTGATGTGAGGCGTGATGACCTATCAAACCGTTCGTGCCAATGGCCTCGACTTTGCTTTTCTGGAAGCTGGAAAAGGGCCGACGGTGCTTTTGCTCCACGGGTTTCCGGACATTGCCGAAACCTGGGAATATCAAATCCCGGAACTGGTACAGGCTGGGTTCCGAGTCGTGGCCCCGTATCTGCGCGGCTATCCGCCAACTGAAATTCCTCAGGGTGGATATTCTGATCGGGCGACACTGGCTCTGGACGTCAAGGAATTGATCCTGGCCGTTGGGAATGGTGAACCGGTCTTCCTGGTCGGTCAGGATTGGGGTGCCGCTATTGCCTATGGTGTGATTGCAGCGTTTCCTGAACTCATTCGCCGGGCAGTGGTGATGGCGATTCCACATCCGGGCATGATTTTGCAAAGCCTGACCAATCCCGAACAGGTGCATCGGGCCTTTCACTGGTGGTTTTTTCAGTTGCCCGATTTGCCTGAAAAATCAGTTGTCGCCAACAATTTTGCTTTTATTGATTACCTG
>DAOQNB010000808.1:0-3528 GCA_035335845.1 Acidobacteriota bacterium
GTTAAACTGGAATTTGACGACTCGGTCCGGCGTTTCTTCCCCAGACTGCCGGCCTTCTTTCACCCACTGCCCACACTTCTTCAACCCGAAAGAAACCGGCGGCGTCATTCGTCGCACACCATAAGAAGACTCACACCTATGCTGGTTTGTCCAAAGTGCAACGCGGTTTACAACGACAAACTCAAGTACTGCAGCGTGGATGGAAATCTCCTGGTACCTGGATTTCCTGAAACCTACCTGGCAGTTGGGCAAGTGCTGAACGAAAGCTTGCGGGTGGTGGCACGCTGGCGGGCTGATCGCCTTGGCGAAGTCTATCAGGCTGAAGAAACCTTTATGAGTGGCAGCTATGTCGCCCTCAGATTGTTTCGCCCCGGTTTGATTACCAGCGATATCCGCAAGGCACTTGAAGGACTGGCCGATTCGATTCGTGGCATGTTGCCGGATCCAGACGTCATCACAGGCTATTTTACGGTTGAATTTACTGATAACCGCTATGCCCTGGTTTCCGGATACGTTCATGGTCGCTTGCTTGACGATATTGTGATTCAGGAAGCTCCCCTCCCCCCAGCCCGGGTGGTGGCGCTCTTGCTCCGGCTGACTGAAATTTGTGCCAACCTGCACCAGGATGGATGGATTCACGGCGATCTAACCCCGGAAAGCATCATCATCACCGGGTTTGATGAGACAGAAGGATACAGCCTGAAGATTCTTGACTACGGGCTGGCACGAATCATCGCCCAGTTTGGGAAACGTTCGCTGTGTGGTCCCACTGGCCATCTGGCGGTCCGCAACTATGAAACGTACCTGGCACCCGAAATTCTAGGGCCAGATCCGTCACTGATTACCCACCGGGCCGATATTTATTCACTTGGTGCCTTATGTTACCACCTGTTAAGCGGCCATTTGCCGTTTTTCTTTGATCAATTTGGGATTACCGGGCCGGTCTATATGACGGATGACCCGCGTCCGCTCCCGGTGTTGCGTCCAGAACTGGAAGTCCCAACCCGACTCGAACAATTGACATTGCGCATGCTGAGCCGTGATCCAAACCTGCGCCCGGCCTCGATGGAAGAAATCAACGCGGTCCTTCAGGACTTGCAGCTTGAAATGTCGCTTGAAATCTCAAAGGCGAAAACACCTCATTCCGGGGTGCGGGCAACCGGGATGATTGCCTCGGTGGTACCACAGGAAAAAGCCAATGCGCCAACCCTGCCGGAACTCATGTCACCACCACCAGGTCCATCAGCCGGGTTAAGTGGAGCCGGTACCGCATCGGCTTCGGTCAATCTGGCTTCTTCAGGGCAACCAGTCTCCAGCGAAAACAATTTCCCGATTCCAATTCCGGTTCCTGATCCATCGCTGGCCCCAAAAAGCAAAAAATCCAACCCGCTGAACCTGCAAACCTCGCGGATTGATGTCCAGGAACTCAACCAGTTCCAGGCATCATTTAATGATCCGCCGACGTCTGGCGGCCTCCCACGGAAACAGTCTGACCCATTAAAAACGGTGACACCGCCAGCTCAATCGCGCTCATCTGAGCTTGCCGGCCAGACTGAGCCGCCACCCAGTCAACCTTCCCTGCCAGCCGTTCCCCCAACCGTGGTGACACCGGTGCAATCCCCTGTGGTGACGCCAGCCCCACCTACGGTGGTGTCAGCGCCAATTGCATTCACCCCGTCGCCGGAAGTCAAAAAAGCAATCAGCGGCGAACTTGATCGGTCATCTGATCCTGGCGGGCCACGCCGAACAGGCAGCCCCGCCACCACTTCGGGTGAGCATCGCCTGCCACCACCACCCGTTATTCCAAATCGTTCCTCCGCCAAATCCAAACCGACTGGTCGTCCCTGGTGGCTCAATCTGGCGATTGGCGGCGTCTTACTTGTCGCCTTGTCAATCGGTGCGATCCTGATTTTCTTTAATCGCCCCGTGCCGGTCGGCACCATTGTGATTGTCACTGATCCACAAGGGACGCTGATTTATCTGGATAACAAACTGCTCAACCCATCACCAACCACACTTAAAAATGTGCCGGTTGGACCGCATAAACTCAAGTTTGTCAAAGAGGGGTTTCTAGAGCTGGAAAAAGAAGTGATTGTTGAAGCCGGTCAAACGCTGGAATTACCTGTTGTGCTCCAGCCGATTCGCCCGGTGCTGCCGCCAGGCACTGGAACACCGGCTGAACGGGTTGATGAATTTTTAAGGCTGGCCGAAGACGCATTTAAACGAACTGATTTTGTTGCCCCTGAAAACGATAACGCCTTGTTTTATGCGGATGCGGTGCTGGCCATTCAACCAGACAATGCACCCGCCAGCCAGATGCGCAAGCGGATCAATGATGCTCTGGCCAAACAGGCTGAGACAGCCTTGAATCGAAATGATTTTGCCACCTCTCAAATTGCTTATTCGCAACTGGTTGAAAAATTCCCCGATGACCCGCGAGGCGCCGAAGGGATGAAAAAAGTTTCGACCATGCTCGAACAACGGCGTGGGCAAATCAATGAGTTCCTTGCTAGCGGTGAGTCAGCCTTTACCAGCGGTAAGCTCCTGGAACCAGCCGATTCGAGTGCCTATTTCTATTCCGCTCAGGTGATTGCCATTGATCGCCGCAATGGGCAGGCACTGGCACTGCGCAATAAGGTCAAAGATACGGTTAAGCAACAGGCTGAACAGGCGGCCCAAAGCAACAATTTTCAACTGGCTCTGACCCAATACCAAAAATTAATCCGCTCGTTTCCTGAGGATAAAAAACTCGCGGTGCGGCTACGCGAACTCGAAGTTGCCAAAACCAAAGCTGAAGCCGCGGTCGCCGCAGCCAGTTCCCCGAAAAATCTCCAGACCCAGGGCCTGCAAAAATTCCGTGCCGGCAATTACGCTGAAGCCATTCCAGATCTTGAAGCTGCTCTGAGCGGCGGCATTTCAGACACAGAAACCTGCTACGCGCTTGGCTATGCCTATCTCAAACGTGGCCAAAGCGGGAATGCCAAACGGTATTTTACCCAGGCATCGCAATCCAACCCCAATCACGGGCCAAGTCTTGCTCACCTGGCGGTGTTGACCGAACAGGCCAAAGATATTGAGCGGGCCATTTCGCTTTATGACCGGGCTATTAAAGCTGGCGGCGGCGGTGATTATTCGGTTGCGGAATTACAACAACGGGTGGACTCGCTCCGCAATGCACTCTCGAAAGCCAAAGAGCCAAGCCCATATTCAACCGCCGTTACCAAAGAAGGTGGATTCTTTGGCTCCGACACACCTGGAACACTTTCCGTGAGCGTGTCAGGGGTGAGTTTCCGAGCCGACAAAGGGAAAGACAGCTTTTCGGCCCCATTGAAACAGGTCACTGAACTGCGCGCCGAAGGCGACAAGTTGACGATGAAGGTGAGCGGCAAAAAACACACGTTCCGCTCTTCGTCGGCCACCAACTTTATTCAAACCTTCAACGCCTGCATTAAATTTACACAGACCCCAAATTAGGGCTGAAGACTTCGGGCTCAGGGCTTGGGGCTGAAGACTTCGGGCTCAGGGCTT
>DAOQNB010000809.1:0-3522 GCA_035335845.1 Acidobacteriota bacterium
GGCTGACAAATAAGAAGAAAAGATGGCTTGCTCCATGGAATTTGGTGAATTGAAAGAAGAAATTAACTTGGCACGTGCCAGCATTTGTGATAATCCTGGAAAGCCTCTTTCATACTTCATCACATCCTTCATTTCAATCCATCTCTGAAAAAAGGTGCAAAACATATGAGTCTTTCAATCCGAGACCTTGATCTCCAGGGAAAACGAGTGTTTATGCGAGTTGATTTTAACGTCCCGATCAACGCTGAAGGGAAAGTCGCCGATGACACTCGAATCCGGGCTGCAATTCCGACCATCCAACTGGCGCGCGAGAAAGGTGGACGGGTCATTCTGGCATCACATCTGGGTCGTCCAAAGGGAACACCCCAGCCGAAATACAGTTTGCAGCCGGTCATTGAACCATTGTCACAATTGCTTGGCATTCCAGTTACTTTTGCGGCGGATTGTATTGGCGACGAAGCCAAAGCAAAAGCTGAAGCCCTCCAGCCAGGTGAAGTTCTTCTGCTTGAAAACCTCCGTTTTTACAAAGAAGAAGAGAAAAACAACCCTGATTTTGCCCGATCACTGGCTGAATTGGCCGAGGTCTACGTCAATGACGCATTTGGGACTGCACACCGGGCGCATGCTTCGACGGCTGGCATTACCGAGTTCTTGACTCACAAAGCTGCTGGTCTGTTGATGGAAAAAGAATTGACCTATCTCGGGAAAGCCCTCCATGACCCGGAACATCCGTTTGTGGCCATTCTGGGTGGTGCCAAAGTCTCCGATAAAATCGAGGTCATTGACAACTTGTTGAAGACCGCCAATGTCATGTTGATTGGTGGGGCAATGTCCTACACTTTTTTAAAAGCCCGTGGGTTAGAAATTGGAAAATCACTGGTTGAAGATGACAAACTCGACCTGGCCCGCGAACTTGAACAAAAAGCCAAAGAACGCGGGGTCAAATTCCTGATCCCAACCGATCATCTGGTGGCTGATTTGAGTCGCCCAGACCTGGCCCCAGAAACGGTTTCTGTGGCTGAAACTCCGGCTGATCTGGCTGGATATGACATTGGGCCGGCGACAGTTGCGGCCTACACCGAAGAAATTGCAAAGGCCAAAACGATTGTCTGGAATGGCCCCATGGGTATTTTTGAAAACCCGCTCTATGCCGAAGGAACCATGGCGGTTGCCAAAGCCGTGGCTGCGTGTGACGGAACCACGATTATTGGGGGCGGTGATAGCGTGGCGGCAATCAATCAAGCCGGGTTAGCTGATAAGGTCTCGCACGTTTCAACCGGGGGTGGAGCGAGCCTGGAATTCTTATCTGGACTGGAACTTCCTGGTGTGGCGGTTTTGAAATAACTTGTACCAGTTCGTAGTCAGTTGTCCGTAGTCAGTGGTTCAATAAGCTTATTTAATTGAACTATTTGACTATTTTCCAATACGAGGACTTCTGTACAAATTGGTATGATCCTCATCAAAAGGTACAAAAATGAAGGGAAGGCATTGCTTCTTTTTTGTACCTTTTGCATTTTCCAAAGCTGTGTATCGGGAAAGATTCCATGCTGATGTCACAGATTTTTCTTCCAGCCAGTTTCATTGGAGCCGGCGGCGATCAGGTTTTATTTGAACTGTTTATCATTTTTGCCGCGGCCAAAATTGCGGCTGAATTGTTTGAACGGTTCAAACAGCCAGCCGTTGTCGGTGAAATTCTGGCTGGGGTTGTCATTGGCCCAAGTGTACTCAAACTGGTGGCTCCCTCACAGGTCACTCAGGCACTATCTGAAATTGGCGTGATGCTGCTCCTGTTCATGGTTGGGTTGGAAATCAACTCCAGCGCCCTCTTGAAAGTTGGGGGCCGCGCTTTGCTGGTGGCCGTTTCAGGAGTTGTGGTGCCATTCATCGCCGGGTGGGCCGTTTTTAGCCTGTGGCAGACAACCGGGTACCAAAGTATTTTTATGGGGGCTGCCCTGGTGGCAACCAGCGTGGGGATTACGGCCCGGGTGTTGGGAACGATGAATGTGCTCAATACCAAAGCCAGTCAGATTATCCTTGGTGCAGCGGTGATTGACGATATTCTGGGGTTGATTGTCCTGAGTATTGTCAGCAGTCTGGCACGTGGTGGGATCAACTATGCTGAACTTGGGGTAACGGCGGGGCTTTCAATTGGGTTTACCATATTTGTGATGATGGTGGGAACGCGCCTGGTTAAACGAGCCCAACCCCAAATCGAAAATCTGAAAGTGAGTGAAGCCTACTTCATTGTTGGAATTTTATTGTGCCTTGGGTTGTCGTGGTTGGGTACGCTGGTTGGCGTCGCGGCCTTAATTGGCGCTTTCCTGGCAGGAATGGCCCTGGGTGAATCCACTGAACACACCAACTTGCACGCTCAAGCCAGCTCCGTGATGGAGTTTTCAGTCCCTTTTTTTCTGGTCAGCATTGGGCTTCAACTTGATCTGAGTGTTTTCAAAGACGCTCAGGTGATTGCACTGGCTTTAGTGACAACGCTGGTTGCCGTTGCTACCAAACTGGTCGCTTGTGGTCTGGTGGCGTTGCCAATGGGGAAACGAACGGCTTTACAAGTGGGAATGGGAATGGTGCCACGTGGAGAAGTCGGTATCATCGTGGCTCAAATTGGCTTGAAAAGTCAGGTTTTAACCCCGGCCCTGTACGCCGTTGTGGTTTTTATGGCGGTTGCGACAACGCTGGTTGCTCCACCGTTTCTGGCTGCTTTATTTCAACCAAGCCCCGTTGAACCAGATGTCTTGGTCGAAGATGGTAGCTCTGAGTTTGTTGAGCCTGATCAATCGCTTTCAGATCTCGGATGATTGAAGCAGGGTGGGCTGGGGAGTTTTAACACGGCTAACGGCTTTATTCCCAGGAATGTAAAAGCGCCAGGGAAGATCAATTGCTTTGCTGATTCCAATTCGCGGTGATGTCGCAATTTCAACTTCAGTCACCGGTTTGAGAAGCTGGATTTTATCGCCGACCAGACTGCCGTTATAACTCAGATCTATCCCAAACAAACGACATAGCTTTCCGGGACCATTGGCAAGTTTATGCCAGTGATGGGCTGGTGAGTGTGCCTCAAATCCTTTTTGCGGTTCAATCGCTCGAATGAGCACCGCCCCAGGGCCCGTGGTGTCTGTGGTGAAATTCAGGCAATGGTATATTCCATAAATCAGATACACATAGACCCGACCGGCTGTTTCCTTCATTAAGCGGCTGCGCTCACCAGGTAACAGGCCGTGTGAGGCGGCATCTGTCGTGTAGGCTTCAGTTTCGACAATCATTCCTTCCAACTCTCCGAGCGCCAGCCGACAGCCGAGTAGATTCCGGGCAACGGTGAGTGTATCTTTTTCAAAAAAGGACAGTCCGAGTTGATCCATTGGAAGAATTTGGAAGAATTGAGAGTGAAGAATGAAGAATGAAGAAACACTCTAATGGCCAGTGGTTAGTACCTGGTACTTTGTACCTGATGCTTTGGAATCAATATCTTCGAAGAACCAAGAACCAAGAACCAAGAACCAAGAACCAAGA
>DAOQNB010000810.1:0-3510 GCA_035335845.1 Acidobacteriota bacterium
TCGGTGCCAACGCCGATCAGGGGTCAGCCTCTGTGTTTGTACTGGACTGTGACGTGATGACCTATCCGTCACTCCTCTTTGTCGCTGATACCGGCAACAATCGGATTCAAAAATTCGATGGTGACGTGTGGACCGTGGTGGCGGGCAGCCTGGGTTCTGGAATTGGTCAATTCCGCGTGCCAGAGGCTGTGACAGCGGATATGACTGGCACCCTGATTTATGTGGCGGATACGGGGAACAACCGGGTTCAGTGGTCAACTGACAGTGGTGCAACCTGGCGGATCTTTGCTTCATTTGGCGCCGGGCCAAATCAGGTGCGGGCACCTCAAGGACTGGCGCTGGATTCGAACGGCAATTTGTATGTGGCTGACACTGGAAACAATCGAGTCCTGCGCTTTCTCGGCGGAGTGCCGGGCACCGGAGAGATTTTGTTATCTGGTGGTCGAACAAACGAAGTGAGCAGCCCACAGGGGCTGGCCATTGACGAAATGTTCAACCTGTATGTGGCCGATACCGGAAACAGTCGCGTGCTGAAAGTTCTCAATGCTGATCAACCATCAGTGATCCGACAGACAGTTGCCAACAGTGGGTCATCAGCAAACCAGGTCCGCCAGGCACAGGGGGTGGCGGTGGACGCCGACGGGAATCTGTATGTCGCCGATACGGGGAACAATCGGGTACTGAAGTTTGTCGGCGGAGAAGCTGGCATGGGAGTCGTGCTGGCGACGATTGGCTCTGCCGTCGGACAGGTACGCGGTGCCGAAGGCGTTGCCGTCAACGTGTTTGCCGCTGGACCTCTGGCTGGAATCACAGTTCTGGCCGTGGGAGACACCAGCAACAATCGAATCCAGGGCCTGGATTTGAGTTCGGTGGCCAGACCTGAGTCATCTCTGACGGTTGGTCCGGCGATTGGCACCTGGCAACTGCTGGGCACTCCAAACAATATTGGAAGCCAGGTTGGCAAATTCCGCAGCCCAGGCAAAATTAAATAATCCCGCTAAAAGTTCAGGATTTCATGGGCATAAGCGCCAGGATAAGGAGAAATAAGACTTGATTCCTTCGGCTGGCGCTTATGCCTGAATCTCCAACCCTTGAATTGGTTTTTTATTCGCCAAGTGCCTCATTGAGGAGCGCTTCAAAGGACGGCACAAGATCACTGGCATATTGTTTCAGATAATCCCGCACTCGTGTTTCATCGGCGCCAGCTTTGAGAAGTTCAACCACATCAACCAGATCCTTGCGGCGCCTCGCAGTGAGTTTCATATATATCAGCACTTCAATGGGAACAACTGCTAATCCTTCGCTGGTCGGAGGATGGTCCAGAACAGTTTCCAATTGTTGACCAAGTGAGGAGGGTGACAGGTAATCAATCCGGATGCCGCCTACTTCGATTGGGACACCGGCTTTAAAGGCTACGAGCAAGCCCTGATGGTCAAATGCTTCTTCTCCAACCAGAAAAACAACCTGGGTCGTGGCTCGAATGTATCCGTGAGCTCCAACTGCCAGTCCTCCTGCCAGGGCGTGGCGAATGCCAAGATGATTCAACTGAGCGGATGTTTTGACCGCTGCTTCACGAACCTGAGGCGCAACGAAGCGAAATATATCTTTGAGATCCATTAGATGCACCGGACGACGGGGAATTTGAGCGTAGGACAGGTGCATAGCTCAACACTGGTTTCTTTCAATTGAATTTGATTGAGGGAAAAGTATAGGGCGAGCAAAAAAGGGACGCAATGATTCCTCATTTCTGGCATAGCTATCTTTAACTTCGTTGTGGAAAGATCGGATTTCGCCCGGATGGGCGATGGAGAGTAGCCGGCGGGCAGCCTGCTTTGAGGCGCACCCACCGGAATCCAGGCTGTGAAGCGTTCGCGCCCGGTAGGGCGCTGGCAGGCAGCGTGGAGAAATAAGAGGGATGGCCTTTGTAACTGATGGTAGGCCCAAAGCAGCCAACCAACCAGTTATCCCAACGCCAGCCCTCCGGGATGGAAAACCGTAAGCGCCAGAATATGGGGGCAGAGCCTACCGCTTCGAGTTCCATCCAAAATTCAAACCCTGAACCCCGAACCCTGAACCCTGGTTTTTATCCCTTGAACCTCGATATTTCAAATCGGGCACGGGTGGACGATGTCCAGCAGTCGCCCCTACAAACGGACCTCCAAACTCTTCCAATGATTGGTCAGACCTTCGGCTTCGGCGAGGGCCATGCCGGTGCGGGCAAGGCGTTCGAAGTTCGCTTCGGTGATTTTTTGGTAGCTCTGCACCCGCAGGAAGTCTCCGACGTAGAGCCCCGCTTTTTTGCGGGCAAAGGCATTGGTCGGCAGCGTGTGGTTTGGTCCGCTGCAGTAATCTCCCAAGGCCACCGCGCTGTATTTCCCGACAAATAACGAACCGTAATGCAGCAGCCTTTCCGGGGAAATCGCTTCGTCACAGAGCAGTAAGTGTTCTGGTGCCATCAGGTTACAGGCGGCAATCGCTTCAGCAACCGTTTCGGCGAAGACAAGCTGGATTTGGCCTCGGGTCAACTGGTCGCGGCCTTCGTCGGTTGCTTCGAGTTGTGCCAGCATTGCCTCAAGTTCCGTCTGCGAACGACTCACCAGCACCGACACGGCACGCGGGTCGTGTTCCGATTGGGCCAGCATGTCATAGAGTAACCAGTCCAGCGGCGTGTTCCCATCGCTTAAAATCAGCAGTTCGCTTGGTCCGGCAAGCGTGTCAATCCGAACCCGATCCTGGAGCAAGCCTTTCGCGGCGTTCACGTAGGCATTCCCCGGCCCGACCACCATATCCACCGCCGGCGTCAATTGACAGCCGTAGGCCAGCGCCGCAATCGCCTGCGCGCCACCCATCCGCAGAAAAGCAGTGGCTCCGGAAAGACTGGCGGCGGCCAGTACGACTTCGTTCACCGTGGGAGACACCGCGAGCCGCGTCCGGCATCCGGCGACTTGGGCCGGAATCAAAGTCATCATCGCAGTTGACAGCAGCGGGAAGCGTCCGCCGGGAATGTAGGCCGCCATGGCTTCGACCGGCTGCACGACCTGACCGTATTCGCCAAATTCATCCGTAAAGCTGGCGTTCTGATACCCGGCCATTTGAAATTCGGCAAAGCGTCGGATGCGTTGTGCCGCAATCTGCATATGTTCGGCCAGTTCCGGAGCAATCGCATATTCGGCAAACGGTTTGAGTTCAATCGGTTGTGGTTTGAAGCCATCAAATTTCCGACTGTATTCGGAAATGGCTTCGTCACCGCGACTGGCAATATCGGCCAGGATACGGCGTGTGGTTTCAATCACGGTTTCATCGGTTGAAACCGTCGGACGTGTCCATTGAGAAGCAGGGAAAATCATAAGTGGTTTGTCAGTACCACCTGCGTGAGCGGGTGGGTTTGTGGTTGGTCGGTATTACTTGCTGAGTGGATGAGTGAGGCCCACCCGCTCACGCAGGTGGTACTGACTTGAGTGAGGCCCACCCGCTCACGCAGGTGGTACTGACTTGAGTGAGGCCCACCCG
>DAOQNB010000811.1:0-3504 GCA_035335845.1 Acidobacteriota bacterium
CTCAGCAAACCGCCATTCGGGGTCTCGATCAGATTAGAGCCAGCAAGAATGAAGGTGGCTTCCTGAATAAACTGTTTAAATCGTAAAGCCAGGGCTGAAGAAGTCGGGCTGAAGAAGTCGGGCTGAAGACATCGGGCTGAAGAATTGGTTTTATTTCAGCCCTTAGCCCCAAGCCCTCAGCCCCAGGCTATACACATCATTGATCAAAGGAATTTTAAAGTAGTATGTTGTTTGTTACATCGCGAAACTCATCTATCAAAGTCGCAATTGTCAAAACCGGTCTTGCCACTGGTCTGCTGGCTGGGGTGCTCCTGGTCGGCGCCTGTGCCGAAGCTCCCAAACCCGTGTCTGGTGCTTCGGCGCCACAGCCAGCTTCGGGCGGATATGGTTCACAACCACAATCTGCCCAACCCGCAACGGTACCTTCGGCACAGGCCAACGAACCCCTGCCTGAGCTTCCGCCCGTACCTGACAGCATCCAGAAACTGGAAAAACAGTATGAAGCCAAACCCGGCGATGCCAAACTCAAAGCCGAACTGGTAAAAGCCAAACTCGATTATGGCAACGAACTGATGTTTAAGAGTCCATTACCACCTCGGGTCAAATATCGAGCGGCGTTGAAGATGTACCGCGAAGTACTGGCCCTGGATCCCAGCAACAAGGAAGCTGAAGACAACAAAGGTCAGATTGAAGCAATTTACAAGAGCATGAACCGGCCCGTGCCAACAACGTAAAACCGGGGCTGAAGACTCGCAAGCTCGGGGCTGAAGAAGTCGGACCTGGCGTTTTGGAATCAATACTTTCAAGGAAGTCTCAGTCACCACTTACCAAAAAAACATGCACTATGCCTGGGCGAGCAGAGGTACTGTTCGCCCACTTTTACGTTGCGGGAATCAAACTTCATTCATGAACAACGTGAAGACAATTTTGATTGAAGTCAATCGCGATCCCGACCCCTGACCCTTATGTCTTACCCTCAACCCAGCCGTGTCCTGGTCACTGATTTTGATGGAACTATCACCGACCATGACTTTTATGAACTGATTTATCCGACCTGCGTGAGTAGCGATACGCCGAACTATTGGGAGCAATATTTTGCTGGTCAGATGACTCACTTTGACGCCATGCGCGGTTTTTTCTCACATATCACCTGCGACGAAGCCCGCCTCCACGAGATTGCCCGTGCGATGAAACCCGATCCGGATCTGGCTCAGGCCGTTGCCAGGCTTCGACAGGCCGGGTGGGACATTGTTGTTGCCTCAGCCGGATGTCTCTGGTACATCAAGTATTTATTGGATCAAGCCGGCGTATCACTAATCGTGCATGCCAATCCCGGCTTTTTTGAACCAGGACGCGGACTGGTACTTGAGCTTCCCACCGATTCGCCCTTTCTTTCCACCGCCGATGGGATTGATAAAACGGCTGTTGTTCAAGATGCGCTTGCTCGCTATGACATTGTGGCATTTGCTGGCAATGGACCACCCGATTTGTCACCCGCCAAATGTGTTCCTGCCAATCTGCGGTTTGCCCGTGGCTGGCTGGCCGAAACATTGACGAAAGAAGGGCTTGGCTTTCGACCGTATCAACGCTGGGCTGAGGTTGCAAACTTCCTTGCCCACCATTCAGATAAAGGTGAATTGTGATTCGTAGTGTGATTCGTGTTCCTGAAGTTGTGCGCATCAAGCCCGGCGCACTGGATCGATTGGGGCTTTATTTGTATCGGGCCAGTCATTTTCAAATCACATTGTTTCTGAGTGCTGGTGCTCCGGAAGGGCCTGTCAATCAGGCGTTAAAAAGCCTGGACCAGGGTATGATCAGAGTTCAATGCCGGATTGAAGTGGTTGATGCCAGCGTTGAAGAGGCCGTTGAGCAACTGTCAAATCTCCCTCTTCATTGTCAGGCTATTGTTGGGTTAGGCGGAGGTAAAGCCCTTGATACAGCAAAATATGTTGCCAGCCTGGCTGGTTTGCCGTATTACGCCGTTCCGACTTCGCTTTCAAACGATGGGTTTTGTTCGCCACAATCAAGCCTGACTCTGGCTGGCAAACGCAAATCTCTGGTTTCAGCCATGCCGTTTGCAGTGGTTATTGACACGGCTGTTTGCCTGCAGGCTCCGGTTGAACTCTGGTGTTCGGGAATCGGTGATCTGGCGGCCAAATTTACTGCGGTGACGGATTGGAAACTGGCCTTCCACGCCCAGAATACACCAGTCAATGATTTAGCGGCATTGCTGTCAGATGCGACTGTGTTTCAATTCATTGGGAATCCAGAGCGAACGGTCAAAGGAGTGAAATTGCTTGCCACTGCCTTGATGCTCAATGGCATGGCGATGGAAATGGCCGGTTCTTCGCGCCCAGCCAGCGGTAGCGAGCACCTGATTTCTCATGCCCTTGATGTGATCAGCACTCGACCCCGGTTGCATGGGCTTCAGGTTGGTGTGGCTGCTTATCTGGTCAGCCATTTACAACGCGGACCTTCAAAAATAATTGCAGAACTCTTTGAAAAAACAGGGTTTTGGGATGTCATCCGTCAGGACCCCTTTCAATGGAATGAATGGATAGGGGCCATTAATCTTGCGCCAATTCTCAAAGAAGGGTTTTATACCGTGCTTTCATCGCGCGATTGCCTTCCAGAACTGGAGCAACTGATTGAGACTGACCCGTGGCTACAAGGTGTTTTTATCAAATAATACCAGTCAGTCGTCAGTCGTCAGTCGCTCGCCAAACTTATTTGATTGAATAACTTCAATGTTTTCTCATCCAGGGTATTCATTGTCAAAATAGTACATAGCTGAAAAATATGTATTTCCTCATACCCTGGCCCGATACCCTCAACCCGAAATGGCAAACAGCGATAAAATTATGAAACGAAAGGATTTTTGTACTGTGACTTTTCGATCTGCAGTCGTGAGTTTCTTCTGTGTGATTTTGATTTCAAGTGCGGCCTGTCGTGCCAGCCAGAGTGCGACGGAACCGTCCAAAGAGACCTCACCGGTCAAACCGGTTGTTGAGATGAAAGCTCCTGACGCTTCAGCCTCACCCGCTATCGTGGCTGATGATCAAAAAGCGGCAACCGACCCGGAAAAAGCCTGGAAACCTTTTCTGGCTTCTTTCCGCGCCGCCGTCAAAAAGCAGAATGTCGCCTCCCTCAAAACCATGATGGTTAAGTCATTTGAATATGTCGGCGGCACCATCGCGCCGGAGGAATTTTTGGAAGATTTTGAGGATGATGAAGATTGGGGTGAGCTTCAAAAAACAGTGGCGCTTGAAGACAAGCCGTATGCCCATCCCACGAGCAAACGCCCCAGCCGGATTATCAAAAATCTCAATCCGTGCGGCGGGAAAAAACCTTGCAAATATGAATTGTGGGCAGTTTTTGAGTTTGGCGAAGACAACCAATGGCGGTGGACAGCCTATCTGGCACCGGAGAAGAAATAGCGCATACCAGTCAGTCGTCAGTCGTCGAGTGTTGGGATTTTGGAATTGGTGTCAAGTGTATTTGTTT
>DAOQNB010000812.1:0-3492 GCA_035335845.1 Acidobacteriota bacterium
TTGATCCTGACTCTGGCCTCCCAGTTGACGGGCCGACGGCCTCACGGCGGTTCCCTCAAACTGGAAACCGGAATATGCCGCTGGGACCAGGTGGCTTTAACTCAGCCACGCCAGTATCGGGCGGCGCTGATGACGGCTTACTCCACGGGCCAATGTCAATTATGGCGGATGCGGTCTCGATCCAATCCCGTGCCTACCAGGATGCCCGAATGTTTATTAGTCAGGGCGGACACTCATACCGTCCACAAAACCGATTGCGCCGCTATGCAATGGAGACAACTGTGAAGGCTGCCTGGTTGACCGGGCAACCAAAAGCGGGTGTTCAAACTACATCGCAACAAACGATTGAAGGTACTGGTGATTCAGTCGACCTGAATTCCGGAAACTCACCCAACACCCAGGGCGGGGTGCACAACTTCCCACGTTTCTGCGAAACCTGGACCTGGCCAACCGGGCAGGTTCGGTTTAACTATAATGGATCGTTCATCTACCAGTTCTATAGCCAGCAGGGGAACGGACCGTGGAAGATTGGTGGTTGGAACAATGCCTCACATTACAATGCCCCACCTCGGAACTGGAACTTTGACTCGGCATTCAAAAAACTTGGCGGGTTGCCACCAGGAACGCCGCGAGTGAGTTTCTATAAGATCCGAGGCTTCCGTCAGGTCTTTATCGAAGACCAGGATTAAGCACAGGGAGTAGGGAACAGGGGACAGGGGATAGAGATCAATTCAAGAAAATTGAGCTTTGAACTGTTTGACCCTAACTTATCCACAAGCGTTGAAGGCAGGTGCGAAGGCACCTGCCTTCTTTGTTTTCTTAGAGACATATTTCTACTTCTACCGGATTTTGTGTTTCGCCAGGTCGGCGTTGAAATAAAGGGCTGGTCAGTACCACCTGCGTGAGCCTAGATTTTGTGCAAACAGCTCAGAAAGATGATTTTTGGTCAGAGTTCAAGCTTTCGCTGGTGAAAACCTTGTTTCGGCCTCATTCAAAGTAGTAAGTCGCGACTCATAATTTTATGGTGAAGTGTAAAAGAACTCAAAACAGCTTGTTTTGAGAAATTTTTGATTCAGTTTTGAGCTTATCTCACATCATCCGGGGGATGAGAAAGTTTGAACTCGATACCTTTTTCTGAGAATTTCTCCTATTTGGAGCGAAAAAGAGTGGGAGCTGTTTGCACAAAATCTAGGCGTGAGCAGGCGGGGTTGGGAGCCAGGAGACCCACCCACTGACGCGGGCGCTACTGACTCATCGGTTCTTGTGATCCGTCTCCAACACAAAATCCGGTAGAAGCAGACATATTTGAAGGAACGTGCAGCTTAAATGGCAATTTGTGTAACGAAATGAAACATTTAGGGAGGTGAAACCAGGAAAAAAACAAGGTATCATCAAAGTAAAAGATCGGAATAAAGAGAAAAGTACTTTGAAATCAACTGTTTGCAAAAGAAAATATCGGAAAGATAGTTTGGGGTGCTGAAATTGCATGCAAAGAAGCACTCCTCGATTTACAATTTCTCTTAAAGGACAATCAGCCTATGCAATCAACCAACCGTTCAAGATTGGTATCCCCCCGACCTGGTATTTCAAGCCGTCGAGGTGCTGTGCGTCGCCAATCTGGTGTGACCTTTATTGAGTTGCTGCTCACCATGATTATTTTAATGGTTGGTTTGCTTGGGGCCCTGGAACTCATTACGGTTGCCATCACCATTGCCAACAGTGCACAACGGACCAATACGGCAAAAAGCCTGGCGCTCGATACACTGGAGCAGATTTTTATTATGCGGGATATGAATGCTTTGGGGGGAATCCCTCCAGCCAATGCCCGAAATAGTGATACTTTCCAGAATTTGTCAAATGGCGGTACGCCAAGCTTATTTCCAAGTGATTTCCGATCACTCAAGAAAGATATTGGACCAGACTTGATTCGTGGAACCAATGATGACACTGGCGGGGATGATCCCCGATATAGAGGCTATGAAATGCGAATCCTGGTTCGAAGCGCCACGGCGCCAAGTAGCCCTGACGATCCAAGCGGAGATCCCCTGCCGGGTGGGACTGACGGGATAAAACGGGTCATTATCGAGATCAAATTTCCGTTTCTTAAATCTGGGCGAACTCAAACTGTTCGAGTTGAGACATATGTAACCCAGCCTCCATCACAAACGACGGTTGGCGCTGCTAACTAACCCCATCAAAGCTAGGGTTCCTTGTAGAAGCCTCCTCCAATGTGATTTTGCCCTGTCAATGCTGTCACCTTCGTGGCAGCATTTTTTTTGGTGATACATTTGACTGGATCGAAAAGGCGTGCGAAAGACCTTGTTTTGAAGTCGTGAACCAAATAATGTTGGCCACTTCATCCACAACTTCGAAATCAGGAATTCATTGCCCAAGGAACTCAAACCATGTCATCTATTTCTTATCGTGATTCAGGCGTTGATATTGATGCCGCCAATGAAGCCAAGCATCGGATTCGTGCCCTCGCTCGTTCAACTTTTAATCCACAGGTGCTGAGTGAAATCGGCAGTTTCGGTGCCATGTTCAAGCCTGAATATGGTTCGGCCAAAGAACCAATTCTGGTTGCCAGCGCTGACGGTGTCGGAACCAAACTCAAAGTTGCCTTCCAAACTGGAATCCACAACACGGTTGGGTATGATCTGGTCGCCCATTGTGTGGATGACATCCTGGTCCAGGGAGCACGACCACTCTTCTTTATGGACTATATTGCGACTGGAAAACTCGACCCGACGATTGTGGGTGCGATCATTGAAGGGCTGGCCCGTGGCTGCAAAGAAGCCAATTGCCCACTGATTGGTGGTGAAACGGCTGAAATGCCAGGGTTCTATGCTGAAGGCGAATATGATGTTGCCGGATTCATCATTGGCTGGGTTGATCGCCAGCGCATTATTGACGGGAGTCAGATTACTCCGGGCGATGTGTTGCTGGGGCTTCCCTCGCTGGGACTTCATACCAACGGATATAGCCTGGCTCGAAAACTGTTTTTTGAAATTGCCGGGTATGCCACCGACACCCATCTTCCATCCCTGGGTTGTACCGCCGCTGAAGCGCTCCTTCAACCGCACCGGAATTACCTTCCATTTCTGGATGATTTACTTGATACCGGGAAAATCAAAGGGCTCGCCCACCTGACCGGAGGCGGTTTTTTAGAAAACATTCCTCGCATTTTACCTGATGAGTGTGGCGCGCAAATCCAGCGCGGGAGCTGGCCGGTGCTGCCTGTATTTGAACATCTGGTCGAGCTTGGGAATTTGCCCGAATCAGAGAGTTACCGGGTGTTTAATATGGGAATCGGTATGGTTGTGGCCGTTTCACCTCATGACGCCGAAATGCTCAGTGCCCAGATTGGCGGAAAGGGAATTGAGGTCTACCGTATTGGCCAGATTGTAGCGGGTGAGAAGGTCGTGACCCTGGTGTGATTTCCGGGTTCCGGGTTCCGGGTTCCGGGTTCCGGGTTCCGGGTTCCGGGTTCCG
>DAOQNB010000813.1:0-3468 GCA_035335845.1 Acidobacteriota bacterium
GGTTCCGGGTTCCGGGTTCCGGGTTCCGGGTTCCGGGTTCCGGGTTTTCGAATCCCTGGCTGGTCGGTTTTCCGTGGGCTGCGCACCACGGCTATTGTACGACGCCCGTGCCGGGCTAAAATCCTTATCCTGGTGTTGATACCAGGATAATAGAGTAAATTTTTCATCCATCACCTGTCGAAAACCCTGAACCCCGAACCCTGAACCCTCAATGGTTCTCGTCCAATGTCACAATCCAAAGAAATCACGCCGAACACCCACGATACCTTTCCGATGTGGAAGGTGATCGTGATGATTATTTTTCCACTGAGTGTCTGGTTTTCGCCGCTTTCACTGTCACCTGAAGGCCGAAAAGCCCTGACGATTGCCAGTTTGATGATTGCGGCCTGGGGAACTGAAATTTTCTCGCACACCCTGGTCGGGCTGATTGGGTGTTTTTTGTTTTGGGTGTGCGACGTCGTTGAATTCTCAAAAGCGTTTGGCGGGTTTGCTTCGTCCACACCGTGGTTTTGTTACAGCGCGGTGCTTTTTGGAACGGCACTGTCACAATCCGGGTTAACCCGGCATCTGGCCTATTGGGTGATGCTACAGTATGGGAGCACCTATTCGCGGTTAATTTTCGGGTTTACCTTACTTTCAATCCTGCTCACCTTTATGGTTCCTTCCGGGCCAGCCTGTGTTGTGATCAAAGCAGCTATCGCACTTGGCATTATGGAGGCCACTGGGTTTAAGCCAGGAAGCAACGTCGGGCGCGGCATCTTTGTCGTGCTGACCTATGGTGCCAGCTTATTTAACAAAATGGTGATTGCCGGGGCGTCATCCATTATGGCGCGGGATATGATCGAAGCCCAAACCGGTGTAAAGATGTTTTGGAGCTACTGGTTCCTGGCCTTTCTGCCAGTCTCTTTGATTTCGCTGTGGGTGTGTTATCGGCTGACGCTCTGGCTCTTTCCACCTGAAAAAGAAAGCCTGGTCGAAAGCGCGGTTTATTTGCGGGAAGAACTCAAAAAAATTGAAGGCTGGTCCAAACCAAAAATCTGGGCGGCTGTATTTGCAACTCTTGCCTTGAGTCTATGGATAACCGATTTCTGGCATCATATTTCCCCAGCCAAAATTGGAATTGGCATCAGCCTGCTCGCCGCGATACCTTTTTTTGGGTTGTTACAATCGGATGATTTGAAGAAAGTGAATTACTTACCGGCATTTTTTGTCGGTACAGCCGCCAGTATGGGCGAGGTTCTGGTTAAAACTGGCGCCACGGAAGCCCTGACGACGATTTTGTTTGGCTGGATGACACCCCTGATGACCAGCCCGTTGAGTGCCGTTCTGACGACGTTCTGGACGGCGTTTGTGTATCATTTATTTTTGGGGAGCGAAATTTCAATGCTCAGCACGTCAATGACCCCGCTCCTGCAATTTGCCCAATCCCACCATCTCAATGCGGTTGCAATTGGACTCATCTGGACATTTGCTGGCGCCTGCAAAGTCTTTGTGTATCAATCAACGATTGTTATGATTGGGTATTCCTACGGGTATTTTGAAGCGCGCGACATTGTGAAATTTGGCGCCGTGATTGCCGTGGTTGAATCAATCATCATGGTACTGGTGAGCCTGTTCTACTGGCCGCTGATTGGGCTGGGGTGAGAAAACCAGGGCTGAAAAACCAGGGGCTAAGGGCTTGGGGCTGAAGAAGACGGGCTGAAGAAGGCGGGCTGAAAAACCAGGGGTTAAGGGCTCATAAGCGCCAGGATAAGGATTTCAGGCCCGCAGGGTCGTTGTGTAATAGCCGTGGTGCGAAGCCCACGGTCACGGCCAATGTGAATGGTTGAGCCTGGAAAGGGATTGGTGAAGTATGGTTTATGATCCAAAACACATCATCGGTCAGCGAGTAAACCCAGGAGTGTTGTGGCGAGGTATTCAACTGGTTGTGCTGTGCGTATGGCTCATAAGTCTGGGCATCTGGCTCAGTTTTCACAGTCGATTGAGTGGGGTATTTCTCAAGTTGCCAGTAGATACTGATAGGCTCCTCCTCGCGGTCTTTGGTCTGTGGGTCATTTCGGTGGTGCTTCCACTTGTGATGTCATTTCTGGTATGGGTTGAAGTGATGAAAACTGGGAGGGTGATATTCATTGGATTGGTCGAATGGGGATGTCTGGCTGTGATTGCATTAATTCTCGGGGCGGTTTTGATTCCAGGAGGGTTTATGACCGCCCGTCGGTCTGGAAATTCTGCCCGGATGATTGTGGTGTTGAAAAAAATCCATCTGGCCCAGGAGCAGTATCGAACCAGACCAGGGCAGGGAAATTATGCCTCGAAGCTTGCCCGGTTGGTTACAACACCTGAGTCATCAGACGGTTTGACCGAGCTTGAAGCCCGACTCGAAACGGTTGGGTATTCTGGGTATCAGATCAATTTTTTTCGAAGTTTTCCGCGCACTGATGGGGCGCCTCCAAAGTATGAAATCGAAGTCATTCCCAAAACCCTATCGGGTGTGTTAAGAAGTGGAAGCTTCAGGTTATTCATTGATCAAACCGGTGTTATCCGAAGATCAGAATCCCCGCACCAGCCGGCTACCGCCCAGAGCGAACCGGTCGAATGATGTATTTTCAGCCTGAGCACACGCCATTTGCGAGGTGAGCCAATGAAGATCAAAGCCGAATCGCTTCCGGTGCGGTGTGAAATTTGCCATCAGTCAGATTTGTTTGACCCGGTGTTGAACCTGTGCCGGAGATGTCAGGCATTGAATCCATATGTTAGCAAGTTACACGATGGTATTACACAAGCAAAGCGAAGACGGATGTACTGGTCATGGATCCCACGGGTAAAAATTGGGATAGGTATCTGCTACGTGTTGATCATTTTAGGAATTCTCAGCGGACTCACCAACATTGATTCCACACTGGTGAAATTGCCAATTGACCCTGATTGGCTAACTATGGTGCGGATTTGTATGGGGATTACAGGGACTTCTCTGCTCATCAGTTTTGGAATTATAGCACTCCTGACCTGTTATTGGATCGACTGGCAATTTCGATTTGTTTCCCTCCCAGATTTGATCATTCTTGGGGTTGTTTTTTGGGTTTTTGGTTCTATTGGCTTACCAGGAGCGATTGCCGCCCACCGAAGTGCCAACACCTATCAGGCAATCCAGATCGTTGAAAAAATCAGAACCGATCAAGATTCATTTTTGAAAACTCACGGATATTATGCTTCTGGTGTTGACCAACTCGTACAATCCTCAGATTGTCCCAACGGTTTGACTGCGATGGAAGCCAGAGTTGGAAGGATCGGGTATCACGGCTATTTCCTCGCCTCAGTTCACACGATTCCAGCCACAAATACCCTTCCTGCTCGATATGAAATCCAGGTGGTGCCAACCATTCGAACTGGCTGGCTCAGGAGCGGGAATGATGCCTATTTCCTGGACCAGACCGGAAACATACGCCATTCGAGGAGTCCAACTAAACT
>DAOQNB010000814.1:0-3458 GCA_035335845.1 Acidobacteriota bacterium
ACCGTTGCGAATGGTAATTCCGTTCCCGCCATTTCCAACGGCAGCCGTTGCGGTTCGATTGAGCCCAATCAGGTTGTTGCGAATGATGTTATTGGTCGTTCCAACGCCTTCGATCAGGATTCCGCCGTCGTTATTTCCAGAAATGATGTTTCGGGCAGCGGCGGTGCTCCCGCCGATGGTATTGACAGCCGCTGTGCTCCGGATCGCAATTCCCAGATCATTGGGATTGTCATCAGTCGCATCGGCATTGGTCCCGATGTAGCAGGATTCAATCCGGTTGTTGGTCGCCCCAGCGCCCGTAATTTCAATCCCAACCGATGAAGCCCCGACAATACCCAGGTTGTGGATCACATTGTTTCCGGCTGAAATAATCCGGAGCCCCGTTGCCACACCAGCACTGCTGGCATCAATAAAAATCTCCGGTCCATTTGGATTTGTGTTTGAAGTGGCAGCCTGTGAGTCGCCATTGATGGTAATGCCATTTTTATCAAGTGGTGGGAGTGGCGCACTGGCGGGCGGCTTGATAATGAAAATATTACCTGTCACCTGAGCGCCAGGAATCGCAAACACAATCGAATCACCAGCCTGGGCGGCCAGCAACGCGGCACGCAGCGAACCTGCCGTTGGGGATTCATTGTCACCGTTGTCCTGGGTGGTGGTCACGGTGCGGGCGGTTTGCTGGGTCACAAAAGTTCGTATGGCGCCTGACTCAAGGGTGATCACATCCGCCATCGCATCCAGATTCATCCGACCGGTTTCCCAGGCCGAGGCCCCACTGGCTGGCAACACTTGTGGCTGGCCAAATCCGCCGTCACCCGTACCAGGAAGCACGACCAGTTGCCCGGCTGAATCATTCATCACCACATCCAGCGTCCCATCAACATTCATTTGGGTCACTTCAAGGCGGGTGGTTCCAGCCACGGCGGGGAATAACTGAACACCGCCAAAGCCACCTTGTGAGTTCCCCATCAGGACAGCCAGCGCGCCATCAGCGGTGGCAGCCAGCACATCCAGATGATTGTCCACATTCAGGTCAGCCACAGTCAGAGCGGAGACTGAAACATTCATTGGAAACGTTGAGGTAACGGCCATCTGACCACTCTGCCATTCCCAGGTCAGCAATTGCTGGGAAGCCGTGTCAACGGTCCAGACCGTACTTGCTGACGGTGCCGTGGCCAGATAATTCAAACTGACTCCGGCAGGTGCGGCCATATGTTGCCCGGCTGCCAATCCATCGTTTGTTCCCAGACACAGCACCAGTCCGTCGCCTGCACTGACCACAACATCCTGGATGTCGTCCTGGTTGACATCCACCACCGCCAGGGCAGTGGCATTGGGCAAAACTGGCTGAATGGCCAGAATCGAAAGCGGCAACCGATTGGCTTCGCCACGGACAGTCTGGCTCTGGTCAGCCTGCCCCCAAACGGTGACAGTGCTGTTGCTCGCATTCAACGCGAGCAATTCCGGATAGCCATCCCCGTTGATATCACCCACAGCCAGCGCCGTGGTGCTGGAACCAGTTTCCAGTATTTCAGGCAAACCAAATTCTGTGGCGGCCTGACCTCGCTGCAAGTGTAAGTTTCCATTTTTGACAGCAATCAGATCGGCTATCCCATCGCCGTCAACATCGGCATACCTGACGACTGAAGGTCCAGCCGCAACCGTGACAAGATCTGAGGCCGACTCCAGATCAAATGCTGCGTACTGGGGGAGCGGAACGGCCACCTGACGTGATTTCTGCCAGACAGGTTGGGCTGCCGTAGAGTTGGCGGTTACAGAAAAACGACTACCTGCGGCGACAGCAAGTAGCGCTATAAACACCGATAACGCAATAAAATTGTTCCTTTTATTCATAGAACACCCTTATTAAATCCCCTTAATTTCTTCCTAATAAACTGATCAGCCGATAACACACTGATTTTCAACAAATTCTCAAATCGAGTGACCCTATCAGGAAGGCTCGGTAACAAACCACCCACCCCATTTTATTTTCTGGGGATGGACGCGGGTTAAGTTCACATTCTGGTGAAACTTGTGCAGAACCCCTGGTACAGCACAGGGCTCAGTGGTCGCTGGTCTCGGTGATAATGCGCGTCAGTGAATATCAATACTGAAATGACTGAAACCCACGCTGGCAAATCAGTGAACCAGACCCTGTTACAGATGCCTGGCTGATTCATCAGTGGATCTCATCATTCCAAAAATGGCAGGAGCTCAAAAATCCGTGCCTTGTTTTGTTATTGGTCGTGGCCTGCCAAACGCGTGTACTGAAATTGAATCTATTTTTTGACTGAATCGTTGGGATTGAATGATCGAGTTCAATTGGCTTGTGAACTGGTCTATGAGCTTGGTTGAATGATCTGGGCGATATGTTGGTTTTCAACTGCCGGAAGAATAACGAATTGTGCCTACGGTGTAGATTGAAATGACTGGAAAAACTGGTTAATGGCTGGTTTTTCGATTTCAGCACGATTCCCCGATACAAAACCAACCTGATACAGTCGGGGCTTAACGACAAGATACACATAGCGGCCATAGGTTTTTTGGCCAGCTTTGGTGGCGGTAAACAGCACTGAAACGGCGGGCATGCCCTGAATAACCAGCGATTCGTGTCGCTCCACAACCCCGTTGAGTTGCCCCATCGCCCCATCAAGCACACTCTCCAGTATTGTCTGAGAATCCATCAGTTCAAAGAGTTGAGCCGGGTAATCGCTGTAGGCCACCAGACAGACACTCTCATCTGATTCAACGGCAACCGTATGCAGCGGCAGGGAGTGGCCGCCTTCCATCAAGGCTTTGGTTTCGTATTTCGGCGGCTGAAATCCAGGCGGAAACCACACAGAAAACCGGCCATCAGCCGATTTGACCTCAACCGGGCGAGTTGACTGGCAGGCAATTCCAAGCACGCCAAGGCTCATAATCAACATCAAGATTGTGAGACGTGCTTGCCGCAGAAGGTTCATCGGTCAACTCCTGGCACAATTTCACACGTGCGGTTTCAATTTTCCGGAAAAACAGTGATGTGGAATGAGGTGGGACAAACGATTGGTTCAGGCTTGAACTGTTTTTGCACTCTAACGACCCGACACCGCCCGTGTCAAACCAGAGCAGACAGAACCAGGAATGAAGAATGAAGAATGAAGAATGAAGAATGAAGAATTGAAAATGAAAAAAACAAATAGTGGTTAGCGGTTAGAAATCAATGCTTTCGAAGAAGCACCAAGCACTATATGGTTTCTTCATTCTTCATTCCCAAGATTCGTCAGTAAATTTGTTCCAAATTATTTTTGCTTTAGAATCAATGGTTTAGAAATTTTCGACAAGAAAAAACGAGCGATTTTCTCAATTGTAAAATCTTCAAGCTGTTGATTCTAAAGGGAAAATAGTTATTACGCGAATCTTGGGTTCATTCTTCATTCTTCATTCTTCATTCTTCATTCTTCATTCTTCATTCTTCA
>DAOQNB010000815.1:0-3446 GCA_035335845.1 Acidobacteriota bacterium
AAACCTCAGGTAAAATGGAAACTCACCCGTTTTCCGACAGGTCATCCAAAACAGAAAGTGTTCTCTCACGCCATGTCGAACCTGAAATTGATGGCTGCCTGCCTGCTTTTGACTCTGAGCATTGGCCAGACTGGTTTGGCGCTCTCACGCCTGCAATCTGGCGGCATAGATCAATCAAAACCTGCTCCGTCAGTGGCCGAAACCTATATCACCAAACCGGTTGTTTTTGGTCAACCGGCCAGGTACGCCATTCAAAATGACGAAATCCATCGGTTTGAATGTGATCTGGCACCGGGACAGCTTTTTCAAGTGGCTGTGAACCAACCTGACGTGAACCTCTCACTGTTTTTACTGGGCCCGGAACAACAGATTGTAGTCAATACGGAGTTGACCTCAACTGGTGATGAAACCCTCTACACGGTGGCTGAGGTCGGCGGGATGTACACGCTTGAAGTTCACACCATTGATGCCAGAGCCGCTGGCAAGTATGAAATTCGCTTTGAGCCATTGCGGGCCGCGACTCCTCCGGACTGGACCCGGGCGGCGGCCTTAAAGTTGCTGATGGATGGTGTGATGACGATGGATCGCAATACCCCGGAAACCATCAAACAAGGGCTGTCCCAGTTGACCAAAGCTCTGCCGCTCTGGCGCGAAATCAATGACCTGCGTGGTGAAGGCCACACGCTCAATTATATCGGCCTGGGGTATATGGGGTTGCAGGAACATCAAAAAGCCATCGGTTTTCTTGAACAGGCAATTCAACTCTGGAAAACACTGCCTGATTCAACCCTTGAAGTCGCCAATTGTCTGGCCAATATCGGATTGTGTTACCTCAACCACAATGACCCCCAAAAAGCATTGACGATTTTAGAACAGGCAAGACCGTTGTTCCCACACACGGGCACCAGCACGGAAGAAGCGTTGTTTTTGAATTCTCTGGGGAATGCCTATACCGCACTTGGACGGTTTCCAGAGGCACTCGATGCTTATACTCAGACCAAGGAAATCTTTATCGCGACTGGAAATCGCCGTCGTGTCGCCAGTACCTGTGTCAATATGGCCGGGGCGTACTCTGATATTGGCGAGTTCCAGAAAGCGATTGATAACTATTTGCAGGCCATGCCGATCTTGCGGGAGACTCGCGAAAAACGGGGCGTTGCCTACGCCCTGACTGCGCTGGGTCGGCTGTATTTCTTTCTAGGCGAAACAGATCTGGCGCTTGATTATGACGAACAGGCCCTCGCTGCCTGGCAGGAGCTTGGCGATCCTCCAAATATTGCCCCTGTATGGAACAATCTGGGAAAAGTCTATACCGAGAAAGGCAATCAGCAAAAAGCACTGGAGTGTTTTGACGAGTCATTGAAACGGTTGCGAACGAGTGGAAACCAGTATGGTGAAGCCTATGTTTTGACCAATATCGGGCTTTTGTATGCCAAAACGGGTGCTTTGTCCAAGGCGCTGGATTATTACAAACAGGCGTTACCACTCCACCAGAAGGTTCAGGACCGACGTGGGGAAGCCATCACCCAGAGTAATATCGGGTCTGTCTATCTGGCGATATCAAATCTGGCTGCTGCTCAAACCGCCTTTGAACAATCACTCAAGTTGAGTCAGGACATTGGATATCGAAGCGGGCGGGCCGAAGCCTTTCTGTGTCTGGCCCAGGTGGCTCAAGCAAAAGGCGACCTGGCCCAGGCTCGTGACTGGGCGGAAAAAGCGGTGGACTGTATCGAATCGCTCCGGGCGGAACTTGTTAACCAGGAACATCGCACGGCCTATTTTGCCCAGTCGCAGGCATATTATCGCGTTTATATTGATATCCTGATGCAGTTGCACCAGGCCAACCCAAATGCCGGATGGAGCGCGGCAGCTCTGATTGCCAGCGAACGTGGTCGGGCTCGCAGCTTTGTCGAATTGCTGACCGAAGCCCGGATTGACGCCCGGCAGGGAATTGACCCATCGCTGATCGAACGCGAACGTAACCTTCGCGAGCAACTCAACCGCAAAGCTGATGAACAACTCCAGCTCCTGAGCCGAAATGCCCCCACTGACCAGCAGGAATCGGTCAAACGTGAGATTCAAAAGCTGACCGATGAATATGAAATGGTTTGTAGTCAAATTCGACTCCAAAACCCAAGGTATGTTTCACTTACCAACCCAGGAACCTTAACGCTTGCGCAAATTCAGCAACAACTGGATGCCAGCACTGTCTTGCTGGAATATGCGCTTGGAGAAAAGCGAAGTTATGTCTGGATGGTCACCCAATCTGGAATCAGCGTTCAGGAATTGCCGCGTGAAGCTGACCTGAGCCGGCTGGGCCAGGAGCTGTATCAATCTATTTCCAACCGGGCTATCAGTGACCCCAAAAAGAAACCAGCCGACGCTCCAGACTATCAGTCGCCATCACGCCGACTTGGACAGCTTTTGCTGGGGCCATTTGCCAGTCAACTCACTGGCAAGCGGCTGGTGATTGTTTCGGATGGAGCGCTCCAGTACCTTCCATTTTCGGTGTTGTCACTTGCTACGCCTGGAGCAAAAGGCAAACCAGCCTGGGTGCCGCTCATTGCCGAGCATGAAATCGTGCATTTGCCGTCGGTTGCCACCCTCAAGGTGTTGCGCCAGGAAATTGAAGGCCGCCGTCCGGCCCCAAAATCGCTGGCCATTTTGGCCGACCCGGTGTTTTCACCAACTGATGAACGCCTGCTGACTCATCCTCCAACCACAACCACTCGTCTGACGACTGCCGAACGTGACCTCAAACTCAATTCACTCAATCAATCAACCTCAGACGTCCGACTTGGTGCACTGGGCCTCGAAATTCCGCGCCTGCCTTATTCGCGCCTGGAAGCCGAAGCCATTGCCAAACTGGTGCCACCGTCAGAGCGCATCCAGGCACTGGATTTTGAAGCCAGTCGAAAACTGGCTCTCAGTGCGACGCTTGGGCAATATCGGATTCTCCATTTTGCCACCCACAGCTTGCTCAATACGGTGCATCCGCAACTTTCCGGGATCGTTCTTTCGCTTTATGACCGGAGTGGCGTCGCGCAAGATGGATTCTTGCGGGTGAATGAAATCTACAACCTCAAGCTCCCGGCAGAACTGGTGGTGCTCAGTGCCTGCAATACCGGGCTTGGGAAAGATGTCCGTGGGGAAGGTTTGATTGGGATGACACGCGGTTTTATGTATGCCGGTGCGCCACGGTTGATTACCAGTCAGTGGCGGGTTGACGATCAGGCGACTGCCGAATTGATGACGACATTTTATGATGGCATGCTTGGCAAAACACAATTGACCCCAGCCAGTGCGCTGCGTACCGCCCAGGTAAAAATGTGGCGGCACGCCAAATGGAATCATCCGTACTATTGGGCCGCCTTTGAGCTGCAAGGCGAGTGGAAATGAAGAATGAAGAATGAAGAATGAAGAATGAAGAATGAAGAATGAAGAAT
>DAOQNB010000816.1:0-3442 GCA_035335845.1 Acidobacteriota bacterium
CCCTCCCGACTTTGGGCACCAGAGCAACATCCTTACCAATTCCCCTCGTCAAACCATTCATTTTCAAAGATTTATTCACATAACCCCTGGAACGCCAGTTGCACACATGGCAGTACCCATTGAGCTATCTGTTTGCTGGGTTGCAGATAGAACTCAGACGCTTACCTGCTTTTTCTCCAGAGGAACTCTCCATGCTGTCAATTGATCTTCGGTCCAGTCTTCGTCTGCTTCGGAAACAACCAGGATTTTCAAGCTTGATCGTGCTCACCCTGGCCGTTGGAATTGCTGCTAATACCGCGCTGTTTAGCGTGGTCAACGCGGTTTTGCTGCGCCCACTTCCCTACCGCCAGCCAGCCTCACTGGTTATGGTCTGGGACACCCATCAGACCCAGGGGCTCGACCACGTCGGCCCCTCACCCGGAAATTTTCTCGACTGGCAGGCCCAGGCTTCGGCATTTGATGGGATGGCAACCTGGTATGAATCATCACGAACACTTCGCGGACAATTTGAACCTGAGCAAATCAAAGTGGCTCAGGCTTCGACTGATTTCTTTCGAGTCTTGGGAATGGAACCCCTGCTTGGACGCCCGTTCACACCGGCTGACACCATCGGCACCAGTTTTAACTCGGCTGATCAGTTGCAATCCGGTGACCGACTCGTGGTCATCAGTCGCAAGTTATGGCAGGGTCGCTTCGGTGGGGACCCGCAGGTAATTGGAAAAGAAATTTCAATTGATGGCAAATTCTGGCGAGTTGTCGCGGTAATGCCCTCGGGACTGACCCTCCCTGAAACTGAGGCCGATGCCTGGGTGCCCTGGAATGTCAGAAGTTCTTATACTGGAATGCGTTTTCCGGATGGACCGCCCCGTGATTATCACTTTTTAAAGGTTGTGGCTCGACTCAAACCTGGCATCACGCTTGAACAGGCTCAATCCAACCTTAATTCGGTGGCCGCCGGCCTGGACCAGCAGTTTTCCAAAACCAATGCTGGATGGCGGGTTTCGCTGGTTCGGCTTCAGGATGAACTGGTGAGCACCTCACGCCTGCCGCTCCTGGCCCTGTTTGGCGCGGTCGGGTTTGTGCTGTGTATCGCCTGTGCCAATGTCGCCGGGCTTTTTCTGGCCAGATCATTGACCCGACAGCGGGAAATCGCAATTCGTCAGGCACTTGGGGCTTCGCGACGGCAGCTTTTGCAGATGGTTTTAACCGAAAGCCTGATGTTATCGCTCCTGGCTGGTGGCCTTGGGATTGGCGTGACGTTCCTTGGGGTCGAAACGCTGGTCAAACTGGCACCGGCTGATATTCCACGATTGGCTGAAGTAGCGATTGACCCTCAGGTCTTGCTCTTTACCTTTGTGATTTCAATCGTCACTGGCATTCTGTTTGGAATTGCCCCTGCCCTGCACGGAAGTCGCCAGGGAATCGCCCAAACTTTGCAGGAAAGCAACCACATCAATTCCACGGGCGGTGTGTTTCCAAACCGAATGCGCAAAGCCCTGGTGGTGGTTGAAGTGGCACTCGCAATGGTACTGCTGTTTGGCGCCGGACTGTTTATCCGTAGCTTTCTCAATGTGCTTTCAGTGGATCCAGGATTTCAATCCGCGAATTTACTGGTGTTGCGGGTTTTTCTCGACGGTGGAACCTACAAAGAGGGTCGGCAGGGGCTGGTCTACTATCAGAACCTCTACGAGCGGTTGCAGAGTCTTCCGGGTGTCACTTCAGTTGCGGCAACCACGGTTTTGCCCATGAGCGGAGTTGGGATTGATTTTGATCGTCCGGTTTGGCGTGAAGGAGAGCCGGAACCAGTTGGAGTCCCTCGCGAAACCAGCATCCGCATGGTGACACCAAACTATTTTGACACGGTGGGAATTCCATTTCGTTCTGGACGGGCCTTCACGGCTGATGATCGTCCAGAGACACCCAGGGTGTTAATTGTGAATGAAGCCCTGGTCCGCCGGGAATGGCCAGATGGAAATGCCGTGGGAAAACGGTTGATGGTTGATTACCTGGGCGGAAAATACCCATATGAAGTGGTTGGCGTGGTTGGAGATGCGCGGTATTACGGGTTGAAAAGCACCCCACAGCCCGAGATTTTCATTCCTCATGCTCAAAATCCTTACCTGGCAATGAACGTGGTAGTTCGGACTTCAAATGATCCAGTTCAATTGATTCAGGCAGCCCGTCAACAGGCGCTTCAAGTTGACCCAACCCAACCGGTTCATAGCATCGTGGTGATGGATCAGTTACTGGCTAAGTGGAATATTCCAGATCAATTTGCGATGGTTTTGATGTCGCTGCTGGCGGTGCTCGCACTGGTGATGGCGGCCACGGGGTTATATGCCATGCTGACATTCCTGGTTAGTTCCCGAACACGTGAAATTGGCGTCCGCATTGCCCTTGGTGCTCACAGCCGCGATATTTTCCGCTTAATTTTCCACGAGTCATCCAAACTGCTGGTGGCTGGTGTCGTGATTGGTCTGGCTGTCGCGAGTGTGTGTGCTCGATTGGTGATGTCACTGTTATTTCAACTCAGTCCAGCAGATCCGATCACCCTTGGAATGGTGGTGGTCTTTCTGATGGCATTGGGACTCTTTGCCGCCTACTGGCCAGCCCGAAGAGCCGTCAAAATTGACCCACTGATTGCGCTTCGAAATGAGTGACACCATTTAGGGTTCAGGGTTCAGAGAAATACAGTCAGTGAAGAAACAGTTAAACAACTCAATTAACTAAACTTAGCGGACTACTGATTATTAAATACTGACTACGGACTGGCAGAAAACTCGGCAGAAAAAAGAAAGTGCGCTACACTTGGAGCTTCCTCAACTACTCTCAATTTCTCCAGGTGAGCTTTTCTCATGACACAAACACGCAGTTCAGTGGTCGTGTGCGGTGCCGGTATGGCCGGAGTTGCCGCCGCCTACCATCTGGTTGTAAACCACGGCATTCGCGATGTCCTCCTCCTGGATGAACGCCCACCGCTGACACTTACAAGCGATAAAGGCACTGGTGCCTATCGCAACTGGTGGCCCGGCCCCGGTCACCAGATGGTGCAGTTCATCAATCGCAGCATTGACTTGCTCGAAGAACTCGCCCAGCTCAGCAACAATGTGTTTGAACTCAATCGCCGTGGGTATGTCTTCCTGACCGGAGATCCCGAGCAAGCCCAAACCTTGCGGGAAACGGCCAGTGCCATTTCGGCACTCGGTGCGGGTCCGGTGCGCGACCATTCCGACCTTTCCACGTATGTTCCGTCTCCAGCCGAAGGGTTTGAACACCTTCCAACCGGCGCGGATTTTCTGACGAGTCCAGACGCGATCCAGCATCTTTTTCCCTATCTCACCAGCGAAGCACAGGCCATGCTCCACGTTCGACGGGCTGGATGGATGATTCCAGTCCGGTTGGGCCAGTGGATGCTCGACCAGATTACGGCGCAGGGTGGGCG
>DAOQNB010000817.1:0-3435 GCA_035335845.1 Acidobacteriota bacterium
TTCAGGGTTCAGGGTTTTCGAAACCAAGCACCAAACACCAAGCACCAAGCACCAAGCACCAGGCACCAGGCACCAAACACCAAACACCAAGCACCAGGCACCAAGCACCAAGCACCAAGCACCAGGCACCAAACACCAGGCACCCCTTACTTCACCTTGATCTTGAAATTCCCGTCACTTTCGTCCTGAGACTGGTTGCCGCTTGTGTCAACCGCAACCACTCGGATCCGCCCAGTTTTGGTTTTGGTTGCTGGAACGGTAAAAGTAAAGGATTGAAGGTTTCCGGCCAATCCGGTGGCCAGTTCAGTTGTAAAACTTGCCCCTCCATTGGTCGAAAGCAACACATCGTGCCGTGCAAGCGCTGTATCATCCGAAGATTCCCAACTCACAGTGGCGCTGGCACGACCTTTGAGCTTTTCGCCGCCGTTTGGCGCAATCACTCTGACCGCTGGTGGTGTGGTGTCTCCAACTGAACGAATCGTAAAACTGGCATCTGAGGTGTCTGTGCCTGCATTTCCGGCCAGATCACGGGCAGTGACTTGAATCTGGGCTAAATCGGTTGAAATGGTATCTGGCACTGAGTACTGAAATTCACTGGTCATTCCCGAAAGCCCGGTGGCAACTGAAGTTGGAAATGTGTTTCCGCCATCGGTTGAAAGGTTAATTCCCTGTGAAACCACACCGACGTTGTCGGTTGATGACCACGAAATCATCAATGCGCTGCCACTTTCAACTACTTCACCGCCATTTGGAGCAAGAACTTTCACCGTTGGCGCCAGGCTATCTGACGCCGGGCGAATGGTGAAATTCGCATCCGATGCGTCCAGCCCTGTATTTCCTGCCCCGTCACGAGCAATAACCTGAATACGACCAGCAGTTGTAGTCATTGAGACGGGAACGGCAAACTGGAATTCAGTCACATTGCCGGCAAGTCCAGTTGTGACTGAAGTTGGGAATGAAGTGCCTCCGTCTGTCGAAAGGCTGATTGCCTGTGAAACCACTCCAACGGCATCGCTTGAAGCCCAGGAAATGGTCAGTTGACTTCCGCTGGAGATGGTTTCGCCGCCATTGGGTGCGATCACTCTGACGGTGGGCGGCGTGGTATCAGCGGCAATCACTTCGTCAACACCCAAATCCCAGGTATTTGTTTCAGGACGTACTTGTTGCTGGAAATCCCAGCGTCGGTCTGTCACGCCAGGCTTCCAGTTTGGATGACCAGTTCGAGCAATGGCATTCAATCCACGATCAATGGCCGGTGAACCAGGTTTGAGCGCGAATCCAGCCCGAATTTGCTCAAGTCGTTCAAACGTCAGGTTCGTCAGCGATGGAACTACCGGGGCGGTCAACAGCGGATTAACCGTGTAGAGACTCCCGGATTCACCAGTAATTGGAGTGTCAGTCACCGCTATGTTATTGAGAAATAGATTGTTGGCGTGAAAAAATGTCGAAGGCTGCCCATTTTCGCGCACCCAGTAGAAAAGCGCGCCATCAAGTTCCGGCTGATTGTTCTGAAACACGTTGTTGAAAATGAAGACTGGCCCCAGCGCATGCGAATTGCCACGAAGTTCAATCACTGCCCGCAGGTTTGAACCGCCATTGGCAAAAAAGGTGTTGTTATAAACCCAGACGTCTTCTGAATTCTTAATTCCAAAGACACCATCTCCCTGGCATCCGACAAAGATGTTGTTGCGCACAATCGCGTGCTGGACAACCGCCGCATCCGGGTCGGGCTCGCCGGGTTCGCTGGTGCCAATACCGACCGCTGTATTGCCACACCCTTGGCCAACTGATGGACCAAAGATGTTATTTTCATACAAAATGTTCTGGCAGTTGATCTTACTATAGAGCAAATAGTCACCGCCGCGTTCCGGAGTCTGAAACAGCCAGCATCCACGCACAATAACGTCATCCACTGGCGGAGGCGCACCGGGCGTTCCGCTGCCATAAATATCAATCACTTCCTGAAACCAGGGCCTGGTTTCATCACACGGATTGGGTGATGCGCGGCGGCCTGGGTTAAAGGCAATCAGGTTTTCAAGCAGCAAACCGGTAACGTTTCCAGAAACTTTGACAACATCTGAGTCATGGGCTGCGTCGTGGAGCAAACAATTGCGAATCGTGCAGTTGGCGGCATCCAGCACCCGCACCAGCCCGTCACCTTCAGGGCCCTGATCGTAGCTGGCAAAGACTTCGAAGCCATCCAGTGTCGCATTCGAAATTCCCTCAAACCGGATGGCACTGGTTTCGCCTGAAAAAATTCTGGCTTGCAACGGTCCATCGGCAGAGACCAGCGTCGTGTTGCTTTTTAACTCCAGGTAGCTTTCTTCATAGAGCCCGGCACGAACGGCAATCGTCTGCCCGCTCGTTGCCCGATTGATGCCCTGCCGGATAGACCGGCAGGGTGACTCAGCACTGCCACAGGTGTCAGTGTCGCTCCCGGACAGAGCAACATACATTGTTGTATTCTGCGCTGGTGATGGTGGTTGCGCTTCAACGACAGGGTCAAACAGTTGGAAACTTGTCAAAAGAATGGTGCACAAGAAAATACAGCCTGTAAGCTTTTGAACAAACGTGAGTTGTACGTGAGGTCTTAAATACTTCATAAGCACAAATTCCGTGAGGACAAAAACAGAATGAGTTGGGCAACTCTGAACTTTCAGTATAGATGGTACAGCGAAAAAATTCAGGCCACAGACAAACTTGTCCAATATCGGGTTCACCGTTAGAATTGCCCTGCTTTCTGTACCGATCTTCTCCCCAACAGCAACTGCAAAACCTGAAACCACCCATCTGGAGACTCTATGAACCTGGACACCCCGTCCTCCAAAGCCGAAATTTTAGCCACACTCAGCCAGATTAACTCAACTGACTTTCAATTCTGGCTTGGCTTTTCACCGGCTGCCTTTGTTGAACCACTTGAGGGCGGATGGTCGGCATCCGACACGGTTCGTCACCTTGAAAAATCCACCAAACCAGTGGTGACAGCGCTGCATCTGCCTGGGCTTGCCTTGCGGGCTACGTTTGGAATGGCGACCAATCCATCCATTTCATATAACGAACTTGTCGCCCGATATCAGGAAGCGTTGAAAAATGGCGGCACCGCCGGACGGTTCTCGCCGTCTGAACAAGAACTCCCCGAAAATCTTCAGACCTGGCAATCTGACGTCATTACCAATTGTCGCAAAGCCTTGGCTGATTTGTCTTCAGTACTCGAAGGCTGGACAGAAAAGAAGCTTGACCAGTATCAGTTGCCACACCCACTCATCGGAAAACTCACGGTTCGGGAAATGATGCTGTTTACCATTTACCATTACCGTCACCATCAGGGAATCATTGCGCGCAAAGTGCAAAGCAAGGGCTGAAAAAACCGGGGCTGAGAAAACCGGGACTGAAGACTTCGGGCTGAAGAAGTCGGGCTGAAGAAGTCGGGCTGAA
>DAOQNB010000818.1:0-3433 GCA_035335845.1 Acidobacteriota bacterium
GACCGGCTGGTGTTTTTTCCAATCCGGCATCACAGTCCGGCCTGTACCTGGCATCTCCAAAAAGTGATTGATGAGGAAAAACCAGCCGCGATTTTGATTGAAGGCCCGGAAGACATCACGCCGCTCATTCCTACCTTGCTTGATCCACGAACCAAACCGCCCGTTGCGATTTACACCACGTTTGTGGACCGACGCCAGACGATAGAGGTGCCACTCCCTGGCTGGCTTGATGCGGGTCCGCCCCGGTTTGCCGGATTTTACCCATTTTGCGACTACACGCCGGAACTGGTGGCATTGAAAACTGGTCAGAAAATTGGCGCACAACTCAAATTTATTGATCTGACCTTTCCCGAACAGATTCTGGCTGGGGCTACCCCTGTCTCACGGGCCCTGCTGGATGAAAGCGTCTTTCGCCGAAGCGCCTACCTGGCAGCTCTGGCCAGACGCGCCGGGTGTCGTGACCACAACGAACTCTGGGACCACCTCTTTGAAGCGAGCTTCCTTCAGCTTCCAACCGATGTTTTTGTCAGAAATGTGGTCGGATATTGCCTGATGGCGCGGCAGGATTCATCCACCGAGATGCTCCAGGCTGACGGCACACTGGCCCGCGAACAGGCCATGGCCGCTGCCATTCAGGAAGAACTGGCCCTCACGACCGGAAAAATTCTGGTTGTTACAGGCGGGTTTCACACCGTGGTGCTCCCCAAACTGATACAGCAGCCGGTCAAACGTCCCAAAAAGCCAAAACTGGCAGAAGGTGACGCCCAAACCGTGGTAATGCGGTACAGCTTTGAACAACTCGACGCGCTCAACGGCTATGCCGCCGGAATGCCTTCGCCCAACTATTACCAGCAGACGTGGGAGCACCTCCAGGCTCACCCAACCCCCAGCCCCTCAGCCCCCAGCCCTCAGCCCTCAGCCCCAGCTATCGCAGTGGCTGCCCACTTTCTGATTACAATCGGACGACTGACTCGCGACCAAAATGGAATGACACCGCTCTCGTCGGTTGATGAAATCTCGGCGCTGGGCCAGGCCCGGCAACTGGCCCGATTTCGAGGACACACCAGCGGCCCAACCCGCGAAGACCTCCTCGACGGCATCCGGAGTTGCTTTGTGAAAGGCGCGATGGACACGGAAGGAAAACTCCTGCTTGAGACCGTGCAGAAACTTTTGACTGGAGATCAAATTGGTGATCTACCGCCAACGGTTGGGGTTCCGCCACTGGTTGAAGACTTTCGCTGTGAGGCCACCAGCTTACGGCTTAAAATTGGAGATTCCACCCCCAAATCAATCAACCTGGATGTGTACCGAAAAAAAACACATCGCCGGGCAAGTCGGTTTTTCCATCGCCTGAAGTTTCTCCAGGTGTTTTTTGCTCGATTGACGGCGGGACCCGATTTTGCACGCGGAACAGGTCTGGAACGGCTTCAGGAACAGTGGGAGTACCAGTGGACACCGCTGGTGGAAACGAAACTGGTCGAACAGTCGCTCTTTGGCACCACGGTTGAGGAAGCCGCGCTCAACCTGCTGGTCAAAACCATCAGTGATCTTGAGACGGAAGGCAAATCCCGAAGCGCCATCCAGGCTGTCCGATTGCTGGTGGCGGCCTGTCAAATGGGTCTGCACCGGTCGGTTTCGCGGTTGCTGGCGCTGATTTCCGAGAATATTCACCAGGATCCGGATTTTTCTTCGCTGGTTGAAGCGTTGGAACAATTACTCCTGCTCTGGCAATCACGCGAACCACTCGAAGCACACCACCTGACGGTATTGCCCGAGTTCAGTCAGGCAGCCTTTCACAAAGCCTGTTTTCTGATCCCAGAACTTGCCGGTTGTCCGGCGGAAATGGCGACGAATGTCGTGGAAAGCCTCGCTTCCCTGCGCGAAATGATCAGTTCCACCCCAGACCAGATTTTAGATGAAACTCTGTTTTATTCAGCGCTGGAACCGATTCCCTTGAAACCGGATGGGAACCCGCTCGTGTGTGGAGGCGTGGTTGGAATTCTCTTCAGCGCTGGAAAAATAAGCGAGTCAGCCGTCTTACACTTTGTCAGAGGATTTCTGGAAGGGGCTTCAGCCTCAACCAGCGATCAGATCGGCTTTCTGCAGGGACTTCTGAAAACCTGTCGTGAAGCGGCCTGGAATCTGTCAGGATTGCTCGCCTTGCTGGATGAATATCTGACCGCCTGGAGCGAAGACGATTTTTTAAGAATCCTGCCTGAACTCCGGCTGTCGTTTGCCGATTTGACGCCTCGTGAAACTGACCGGGTGGCTGAAATGGTGGCTCATTTGCACGGCCAACCCCAACTTAACCTGCCCGATACCCGAACCCTCTCTGAAGAAGCCCTCCGGTTTGGCTTGCACCTCAATCAATTGATTCTGGAAAGCCTGCACCATGATGGATTAGCAGAAAAATTTGGAGTGCGGTGACCTGTCACCGCTTTTGTATTGAGCAATGTGGCACGAACTCATCCTGGTCAGGCCGTGTGAGTCTGGCGTTCACGCCACAAACTCCAGAACGTAAGCCCAAGGTTGATACCAAACAAGGTGATCGTTAGATAACCAAGCGGTTGTGAGACGAGAGCCAGACCAGACTGAACCCGAGTCACCAGCCAGGGTGAAGCCTGCCCGACTTCCCTTTGTATGTCTGGCCAGTGAACCAGAAGCCATCCTCCCATCCCACACAGAAAAACCAGATACCCAACCATTCGGATCATTGCCAGCAACCGGGCGAATCGTCGTTCAGCTTCCTGTCGGTGCAGCCATTGAGCCCGGTACCAGATATAGGTAGGACCAGGTAAAACAGCCTTCACAGTCGAAGCGGTGGCGGCTGTTTGCAGATATTCAGACACGCGCACCAGATCCTGACAGATCGAACAACTCTCAACGTGGGATTGCAATTCTGGATTCCAGGTTCCTGACACAACAGCGGCTTCGACCTGGTTTTCAAATGGGCAAATGGCTTCCAACATACTCAACGCTCTCCATCGGAGGATTCCAACTTGAGGAAGCTGGCCAGTTTCCGTCTGGCACGAAACAGTAAAACGCGGATACTTTTTTCTTTCAAGCCTAATGTTTGCGCAATTTCCCGATGTTCTTCCCCTTCGACATAAGCTAACCAGAGGAGTGACCGCTCTTGATGGTTCAACTGATTCAGCGCCTGTGTCACATCATCGTGTTGAGAGAAGTCTCCAGGCGCAACGGGTTCGGAATGATGGGCCGGCAATCCTGGGTGTTCCCGTTTTTGACGGCGCCAATGATCGTTCAAGAGATTGGTTGCAATTTTGAAAAGGTAGGATTTCATCTGAGCTTCATCCATTGCAGTTCCTGGTGAACGAAGAAATCGGAAATATGCCTCTTGCAAAACGTCATCAGCGACCGTCGAACTTCCCGAGGCTCGATGCACATAAGCCCACAATCGCGGCGCTGTCTTTCT
>DAOQNB010000819.1:0-3427 GCA_035335845.1 Acidobacteriota bacterium
ACCAAGCACCAAGAACCCGGAGACTTTCCCATGGCCGTTGAAATCACAGGCATTTACACTGGTAATTTGAAGTTTGAACTCACGCACGGACCGTCAGGAACGGTCATTCGCACGGCGCCGCCGGTTGACAATAACGGCGATGGCAGTTCGTTTTCACCAACTGACCTGGCTTCAGCAGCGCTCGGGGCCTGTATGGTGACGATTGTGGCGATGGTCGCCGAACGTGACGGCATTGACTGCACTGGACTTGGCTTTCACGTTGAAAAACACATGTCCACCACGGCACCGCGTCGGATTGGCCGGTTACCGGTGCGAATCACCATGCCCAAAGGACTGACAGATGAGCAAAAAGCTAAACTTGAACGGGCGGCGTTGACCTGCCCGGTCCATCACAGCCTCCATCCAGATATCGAAAAGCCAGTTACCTTTATCTATGAATAGTACTATTGAGGGTTCAGGGTTCAGGGTTCAGGGTTTTCAAATTGTGGTTCTTTATGGCTCTGGTATTTTCTCGATATCCTGAACCCTGAACCCGCATCTTTAACCGAGAAGACACAATGGCGAACACGACCCAACACCCCATGCTTGATCGGGCACGCGAGTTTTTTGCGGCCCTGCAGGATGAAATTTGCGCCGCGCTGGAGGCGGTTGACGGCAGCGCCTTTCAACAGGATTTATGGGAGCGTCCCGGCGGCGGCGGCGGACGAACCCGCGTGCTCCAGGAAGGCAGTGTTTTTGAAAAGGGCGGCGTGAATTTTTCCTATGTGTTTGGCGAAATGCCTGAAAAACTGGCCCGGCAGGTAGACAGCGGGGGAGACCGGTCGTTTTCAGCCACTGGTGTGTCACTGGTCCTGCATCCGCGAAACCCAATGGTGCCAACCGTGCATGCCAATTTCCGCTATTTTGAGCAGGGAAGCGTCGCCTGGTTTGGCGGAGGGGCTGATTTAACGCCTTACTATCCGTATCGCGAGGACGCCGTCCACTTTCACACCGTCTTGAAGGCCGCTTGCGACCAGCACCACCCCGACTATTATCCGCGCTTTAAGAAATGGTGTGATGACTATTTTTACCTGCCGCATCGCAATGAGACCCGTGGTGTCGGCGGTTTGTTTTTTGATCACTTGAAGGGTGAAGAAAGCAGTCTTGAGGCGATTTTCGCTTTTGTTCAGGATGCCGGTAAAGCATTTCTCCCTGCCTATTTACCGATTGTTGAACGTCGCCAGCCGGAACCTTATGCTGAACGCGAGCGCACCCATCAGTTAATTCGTCGTGGTCGGTACGTGGAATTCAATCTGGTCTATGATCGCGGTACCTTGTTTGGCCTTGAAACCAAAGGTCGAACCGAATCTATTTTGATGTCGCTCCCACCACTCACAAAATGGGTGTATGATTACCGGCCTGAACCTGGAACCCCTGAAGCTGCTGCCCTCGAATTTTATCAACCGCACAACTGGCTTGATTGAATGAAGAATTGAGAATGAAGAACCCATCAAGTGGTTAGTGGTTAGTGGTTAGAAATCAATACTTTCGAAGAAGAACCCTGAACCCTGAATCCCAGCTATGATTAATGGACTCAAAGTCGTTGTCGTTTTACCAGCTTATAATGCAGCCAAAACACTGCTGAAAACTTATAATGAAGTTGATCGCAACGTGGTTGATGAGCTGATTCTCGTTGATGACGCCAGCCACGATGACACTGCTGAAGTTGCACGGAGTCTTGGAATTAAAACTATTGTTCACACCACAAATCTTGGCTACGGCGGTAATCAAAAAACCTGTTATCGCGAAGCCCTCAAAGCTGGTGCTGATATTGTCATCATGTTGCACCCGGACTATCAGTACACACCAAAGCTGCTCCCAGCCATGGCCTACCTGATTGCGTGCGGTCACTATGATTGTGTCCTTGGTTCACGCATCATTGGGAAAGGTGCTTTGCGTGGCAATATGCCCGCGTATAAATACTTCTTCAACCGATGTTTAACCGCATTCCAGAATATTTTGCTGAGTGAGCGGTTGTCTGAGTACCACACCGGATACCGGGCATTTTCACGGAAGTTGCTTGAAAAATTGCCACTGGGCGAAAACGACAACGATTTTATCTTCGACAATGAAATGCTGGCTCAGATTGTTTATTTTGACTTTCAGATTGGTGAAATTAGCTGCCCGACCCGCTATGAAGCTGATTCCTCATCAATCAATTTCATTCGAAGTTGTAAATATGGGTTGGGCGTGTTGGGCGTTTCAATGGCATTCAAGCTTCAAAAATGGGGATTGGGCAAATGGCGGATTTTTGATCCAAATGGGAAGCGGTTGAGTGAATAGTGAAATAGCGAAGAGTCAGTACTACCTGCGTCAGCGGGTGGGTGAAAAACAGCCGTTGGGTAACCACACTATGAACACTTCGGGTGAAACCAGCCTCACTCAACTGGTTCAAGCTATGCAGCCGAGCCTGGCCGATGAGTGTTTTATTTTCTGCACGCTGGCTGAATCTATTGCGATTCCTTTGATTCCACAGACTTTAGGATTCTTTCGTGAAGTCGAAGGCGTCACGCTCATCCTGGAAAAAGAAGTCGCCCTGGCCCATCAAATCCAATTTCATGGCGAATGGGCCAAAATTACCCTCAGGGTTCATTCTTCACTCGAAGCCGTGGGCTTTTTAGCCACAATTTCGCAACCACTGGCCACGGCTGGAATCAGCACCAACGTCATTTCAGCTTTTTATCACGATCATCTTTTTGTTCAATGGGATAGGCGCGAGAAGGCGATTGAAATCCTCAACCATCTGGCTCAAACGGCAGCTCACTTGTGACGTTGGATTGCCTGAAAATCATCGGGTGTGTTGACGTTTATCAACAACCGATTTGAGTGCGGAAAATCCGCATATTCAGACGCCCGAATACGCCGGACTGTGGTGTGTTCAAGCAAGGTTTCCATCCGGCGTTCACCCTGATCAAGTAATCTGGTCACAACTGGATAAACTGATGCCTGATACACGGCACACATGCTGTGAAGCCGTGGTTTTTGAACTCCGGTCGTTTCTGGAACGACAATCTGGGCTTCCTGGCGATAGTTAAGCAGCAGAGACAGAAACTCAGCCGTCAAAAAGGGAAGATCACACGCCACGATCAGTGAAAATGAACGAGTGGTGGCGTTGAGAGCCGCTTCAATTCCAGCCAGTGGGCCCGCACCACGATTGGCATCTCGACGTAAGTCACCCAGCAGTGGAACTCCAAGCCTAAGATAGGTTTCTGGAGCATTGGTCACAATCGAAACATCATCTGTCACGGCAGAAAGAGTCCGCAACACGCGCTCAATCATCGGTACGCCTTCGACCAGGAGGCGGGCTTTGTTGACACCCATTCGCCGGCTTTCCCCACCAGCCAGAATAAATCCACTCACATCAGGAAAAAGAGTTGAAGGCATCAGT
>DAOQNB010000820.1:0-2240 GCA_035335845.1 Acidobacteriota bacterium
CCGATGAAAATGTCTTCCGCGCCCAGGACTTCGGCCCAGGCCAGGGCAAATGACAGAAAAATGGTATTTCGGGCCGGCACGTAGGTCACCGGAATCCCGGCGGAGAGTTGTTCGCTGGAACGGTTTTTGGGAACATCAATCGCTGCCGTCAGGGCAGAGCCACCGATGGCACGCATATCAAATGACACCACCAGATGGTCTTTGACCTGTGATTGGGCCGCGATGTGGCGGGCGGCTTCAAGTTCACGGGCGTGGCGTTGTCCATAGTCAAATGACAACGCATAGACGGCATAGCCTTCTGATTGGGCAATCGCGAGAACGGTGGTCGAATCAAGACCACCACTGAGCAATACAACGGCTGGTTTGGACATAAATCTATGGAGTGCTCCGGCTTGACGGAGCTTTCAATGTTTCCGCTTTCGAAACCGGGCACCAAAAAATCCGTCTGGGCCAGCATCGGGCCAGGTGCGCAGGTATTTTTCCGAGGTCAGGGCTGAGCCTGCATCCGCTGGCGGTTCAAGCTCAAATTCCGGATGGCGATTGCGAAACCGGCGGACGACTTCTTCGCCTTCTTTTTCTTCAAGTGAGCAGGTTGCATAGAGCAGCACCCCGCCGGGTTTGACCGCCTGAGCCGCATTTTCAAGAATCCGGCCCTGGAGTTCAGCCAGTTCGGGCAGCTTTTGCGGCGTAAGTTTCCATTTGATTTCGGGATGTCTGCGAAGCGTGCCTGTGCCCGAGCAAGGCGCGTCAACCAGCACGGCATCAAATCCAGCCGGTTCCAGGTGCAGATACTTTGGTGCGGTGGCAAAGAGTGTTTCCTGACTGAAATCAACTTTTCCAGTCGTCAGAATCGTGACGCCGAGCCGTTCGCAATTGTTTTTCAGGTCAGCCACCCGTCGCGGATGCAGGTCACAGGCGATCAATTCGCCACGATTGTTCATCTGGGCCGCCAGTTGGGCGGTTTTTCCGCCGGGGGCGGCACAGCAATCAAGCACTCGCATACCGGGCTGGACGCCGAGCCAGCGGGCTACCTGTTGCGAGGCGGCATCCTGAACGTAGGCGGCACCCTGTTCGACCAGCGGCCAGAGGGCTGAAAAATCACCTTCCATCCACTGAACGGTTTGCGGGGTGTTACCTGCGGTTTGGAGCTGAACTCCGGCTTGTTCAAGGGTTTGCCGTGTTTGATCAATCGGCGCCCGCAGGGGATTCAACCAGAGATAGAAATTGGGAATGGTATTGTCAGACCTGGCAATCTGGATGGCCCGTGCCGGTGACCACTGGCGTGCCCAGTGGGTGAGCAACCACGATGGATGCGACACGAGGCTGGCAAGCTCATCCCAGTTGCGTCCGGTTGGTTCCGGCAGCGGTACGTTCGCATCAAAGCGAATACCCTGGCGGAGTGCCTCGCGCAAAATTGCGTTGGTAAACCCACCTAAATGAACAAGTTGTGTCTGGAGTTTGATGAGATTGACGGACTCGTTAACAGCGGCTGACTCTGGAACCCGAGAGAGAAAGGCAATTTGATAGAGACCCATGCGAAGGGCTGTGCGGACGGCTGGTTCGATGTGTTGTAGCGAGCGGCTGGCCAGTCGAGCAATTTGATGATCAAGCCACCCCCGCCAGCGTAGCACGCCAAAGGTGATTTCCTGGGCCAGTCGGCGGTCAGCTTCGCGGTGCCCGGCATTTCCGGTACCTTCACGGAGTGCTTTCTGCAAAAAACCATCCAGCACGTCGGAATCGAGAAAGTCACCCTGCTCAACAAACATCAACGCATCAAAGCTGACACGACGGGCAAGGGTAATTGCAGGTTGGATTGGGAGCGATGGCTGCTGGGAAACAGGTGATTGGCGAGAAGGCTTTGGGGAATTGGGGTTCGCTGGTGGGCGGCGATGTTTCACTGACGAATAAAAGCTGAGGGAAATGAAAAATGCCGGAGGAGAGACTCGAACTCTCACGAGGTTGCCCTCACCGGATTTTGAGTCCGGCGCGTCTACCAGTTCCACCACTCCGGCATAGAAAAAATTTGTGTGTGAAGAGAACGCGCATACTAGCCAAAAAGCCCCCATCCGTCAACACCCTTTTTTGGTGAAAAATCGAGTCAGCATTCATGGGTTGAACCGGGTTGGCGTTCTGGTGGATCTGATGTAAAAAGCAGGCTCTCGTTTCTTTCCTGACATCAAGTCAGTACCACTTTCCGTGAGCCGGTTCACCCACCCGCTGACACAGGTGGTACTGACCAT
>DAOQNB010000820.1:2340-3426 GCA_035335845.1 Acidobacteriota bacterium
ACTTTCCGTGAGCCGGTTCACCCACCCGCTGACACAGGTGGTACTGACCATTCATCCTTCACCAAATGGAGCAAATCAAATGACGACCCAAATCAACCGGCAATGGCGACTGGCGACCCGGCCCGTCGGACTGATTGACGATAGCGTGTTTACCTGGACCGAAGAACCAGTGCGCGAATTAAACGAAGGCGAATTCCTGGTTCACAATTTGTACCTGTCGCTTGACCCAACCAACCGCATGTGGGCCCAGCACGATACCTACTTACCGGCAGTTCCGATTGGCGACGTGATGCGTGGCGGCACCATCGGTGTCGTTGAAGCTTCACGCAATCCCAATTTCCCGGAAGGCGCCCACGTCCAGGGCCTGCTTGGCTGGCAGGACTATGCAATTAGCAAAGGACCTGGGGTCTCGATTTTGCCAGTCAACCCGCATATTCCGCTTTCGGCTTATATGGGATTGTTTGGGCATATTGGGATGACTGCCTATTTTGGACTGCTCGACATTGGCCAGCCGAAGGAAGGAGAAACCCTGGTGGTTTCGGCGGCGGCGGGTGCCGTTGGCTCGATTGTCGGTCAGATTGGGAAAATCAAAGGTTGTCACGTGGTCGGAATTGCCGGCAACGATGACAAATGCGACTGGATTGTCAAAGATCTCGGCTTTGATTCGGCCATCAATTACAAGAAGGAAAATGTCGCGAAAGCCTTGAAAGAGCACTGTCCAAAGGGCATTGACATTGATTTTGAAAATGTCGGCGGCGAAATCCTGGATGCCATTCTGGCTCAGATCAATCTCCGGGCGCGCATTGTCCTGTGCGGGTTGATTTCACAGTACAACTCGAAGACGCCCCAGCCAGGTCCATACAATTTTGCCAATGTTCTGGTCCAACGTGCTCGAATTGAAGGCTTTATCGTGCTTGATTACGCTGCCCGAGCCAACGAAGCCTTTGCTGAACTGGGCCAGTGGATGAAGGAAGGGAAGCTCAAATACCGCGTGGATGAAGTCGAGGGCCTGGAACATGCACCGCAAGCCCTGAATAAGCTCTTTGAAGGTTCCAACATCGGCAAACTGGTGGTGAAGATGTAATT
>DAOQNB010000821.1:0-3418 GCA_035335845.1 Acidobacteriota bacterium
ACATAGCCGGTCGGTTGGCCGCTTTGGGCCTACCACCGGACCCAAGCGCCACCCCGTTGTCCCTCCCCGCGTCGCCCGCGCCCCGCAGAGAACTGGAGAGAACGAACCTGTTCCCGGTGGTAGCTCACTGTAGCCGAGCACCCACCGGCTATCCGAACGGCAACCTTTCAGGATGCTCAATCCAAATACCCGTCCCCCAAATGAAAACGGGAAGTTGATTTTTAACGCTCCCTGAGCGACATTGGTCTGAAAAGGTAGCTTTCATTTCTTGATTTTGACTGATGAAAACAGGTAAGGTGGGGACATTATCCAAAACAATCGTTAATTTGGCTTTAACATTAGACTTAACCCAAATTTGAATCACTGACAGAACCATTTGCCTTGAAACAGAAGATGCTTGTGTTACTGAAAATATCACTGGTTGTGGTCGGAGCCGGATATATTGGGTTGCTGGTCCTGTTGTACTTTGGACAGGAATGGTTATTGTTTCCCGGAAAAACCAACCAGGGAACACCACATGCCCAAATAACGGCTGGGGAAGGTGAGGAACTCCTTACACTTCCAACGCCTGCTGGCGATACAGTGGCTGCGTTGTTTGGGAAAGCGCTCACTCCGGACGGCAAGATCCGCCTTGATGCGAGGCAATGCCCAACCCTGATCTATTTTTATGGCAATGGAATGTGCCTGCCAGACGCCCTGTATGAATTTGGTGAGTACCGCCGGCTGGGCGTCAACATGATCGTCCCTGACTATCTCGGGTATGGCCTGAGTTCTGGAACTCCTTCGGAACAGGGGTGTTATGCGGCGGCAGATGCGGTCTATGAACATTTGCATTTGCGAACTGATATTGATCAAAAGAAAATTGTAGCTCTGGGACGGTCACTTGGTTCCGGAGTCGCAGTTGACCTGGCTGCCCGCAAACCACTTGCCGGGCTCATAACCTTCAGTGCCTACACCAGCATGGTCGAAATGGGAAAGACGAGCTATCCAGTTGTTCCGGTTTCATTGCTGCTCAAGCACCGGTTTGAAAGCATCGGAAAAATTCAGCAGGTGACGTGTCCAATTTTGTTTGGTCATGGGAAGCGGGATGATGTGATTCCCTATACGATGACCCACGAGCTAGCCCAAAAAGCGAAGGCGCCAGTGACCGAGTTTTATGTGGATCACCTGGGGCACAATGATTTCTGGGGTGAAACCACGATACACCCGCTTCAGAAATTCCTGAGTCAGTTTTGATTGAGTCATCAGTTTGCTGCGTCCGGTCTTCAATCTCCGAACCCCAATTGCCACGAGACCTTTGAATAACCTCCCTGTTCGCCTATTATCCAGAATCTTTTGTCTGCTTCAGACGCCCCATCCCAATAGATTGAAGAAAGTGTTATGCCAGCCTTAACTCATTCTCTGGTATTCGTCGCTGGCTAAGTGCGTTTAATAAACCCACTTAGCAAATTACTGATTACCGGTTTATTGACGACTGGCTGGTATTGAGAGGTCGAATATCCATGAGTTTTGCGAAAACTGCCTTTGCCGTAGAGACATCTGCCCTGGCAAAAGCCATTGAGAAAGCACAACAGTACATGCTCAGTCAGCAATATCCAGAAGGGTACTGGTGGGCAGAACTTGAAGCCAACGTCACCTTGACTGCCGAATACGTCATGTTGCACACCATTCTGGGCACCGGTGCTCATCGTCCGTTGCGAAAGGTCATTCCGTACTTATTCAATCGGCAATGCGACCACGGTGGATGGGAGTTGTTTTATGGTGACGGAGGGGAACTCAGCACAACGGTTGAAGCCTACTTTGCTTTGAAATTACTCGGAATCCCAACCGATGATCCCCGCATGCACCGTGCCCGCACCTTTATCCTGGACCGGGGTGGGATTCCCAAAACCCGGATTTTCACCAAACTTCATCTGGCACTGTTTGGAGCTTTTGATTGGAATGGGATTCCTACTCTTCCAGCCTGGATCATGGAATTTCCCGAGTGGTTCCCCTTTACGATTTATGAAATGGCAAGCTGGGCGCGCAGCAGTACCGTTCCGTTATTGATTGTGTGTGACAAAAAACCAGTGTGGCGTACCGCCAATGCCACCGTTGATGAATTGTATGTTGGTGGCCGTGACGCTGCCGACCTGTCACTTCCGTGTGAGGATGGGTTCTTTTCGATTGGAAATACCTTTGTTCAACTCGACAAGTTGTTCAAGTTTGCCGAAAAAATTGGGTTTGTTCCACTCCGCGAGAAAGCGCTCAAGCACGCCGAACAGTGGGTGTTAGAGCATCAGGATGAACCTGGTGATTGGGCAGGCATTATTCCGGCGATGTTAAATTCATTGCTGGCGTTTCACGTATTGGGCTATCCGGTGACGCACGATGTGGTGCGGAAAGGTCTGGAAGCAATTGATCGGTTCGGAATTGAGACGGACGACGAATTCCACATTCAGCCCTGTGTGTCGCCCGTTTGGGATACCGGGCTGATGCTGATTGGGTTGCTTGATACTGGCATGCCCGCTGACCATCCAGCTCTGGTCAAAGCCGGAGAGTGGCTGATTTCAAAGCAGATTCTGCGCAAAGGTGACTGGGCCATCAAAAATAAAACCGGGCAACCCGGCGGCTGGGCGTTTGAGTTTTTCAACGATTTCTACCCTGACGTAGACGACACCGCGGTCATCATTATGGCGCTTGATCGGCTCAAATTGCCGGACGAAAAACGCAAACAGGATTCAATCCGCCGTGCCCAGGAGTGGGTGCTCAGCATGCAATGTAAAAAAGGCGGCTGGGCGGCTTTTGACGTTGATAATGACCTGGATCTGTTAAACCAGATTCCCTATGGCGATTTAAAGGCCATGATTGATCCCTGTACTTCAGATTTGACTGGACGTGTCCTGGAGATGCTGGGGCGAACCCGATACAAAACCGATCAGCGCGTCATAGATCGGGCCATTCAATTTCTGAAATCAGAGCAGGAATCTGAAGGGTGCTGGTTTGGTCGGTGGGGCGTGAATTACATCTATGGTACGAGCGGTGTCATTAACGGTGCGGTTCAAATCGGGGTTGACCCACGTGAAACCTTCATCATGCGCGGGATTCAATGGTTATATGCTCATCAGAATGAAGATGGCGGCTGGGGTGAAAGCTGTGATTCCTATAAAGATCGCAACCTGATGGGCGAAGGGAAAAGCACAGCCTCGCAAACGGCCTGGGCGCTGATGGGATTGATTGCCGGGGACGAAGGTCACTCGGATGCTGTCAAACGAGGCATTGAATATCTGGTGCGCACCCAGAATGAAGACGGGAGCTGGTCAGAAGATGAATTTACCGGCACTGGTTTTCCCTGTCATTTCTACATCAATTATCATTTTTATCGGAACTTCTTTCCTTTGATGGCTTTAGGCCGCTATTTCCATAAAACGAAGTAGGG
>DAOQNB010000822.1:0-3417 GCA_035335845.1 Acidobacteriota bacterium
GGTTCCGGGTTCCGCGCTTCCGGGTTCCGGGTTCCGCGCTTCCGGGTTCCGGGTTCCGCGCTTCCGGGTTCCGGGTTCCGCGCTTCCGGGTTCCGGGTTTTCGAATTTATGTCCTTTATGTCTTTTATGTCCCTTTTGTCTTTTTCCTGACCCCTGACCCCTGACCCCTGAACCCTATGTTTTAAAGGGCATCATTCTGATTCATCTGGGTCAGATAGTTCTTGAGCACTTCCTGAGTGGGGCCATAGGTGATGACTTCGCCATAATGCAGCCACAGCACCCGGTCACAAAATTTGCGGACCTGTTCTTCATCGTGGGATACAAACAGAATGGTGCAGCCGTCATCCCGAAACCTGGAAATGCGATCAATACATTTTGTTCGAAAGGCGGCGTCTCCGACTGCCAGCACTTCGTCAATGAGCAGGACGCGGGGTTCGGTGTGAACGGCCACGGCAAACGCCAGTCGAAGTCGCATCCCGGTGCTGTAGGTGCGCAATGGCTGGTCGATATAGGCACCCAGTTCGGCAAAATCAATAATCGAGTCCAATCGTTGTGAAACCTGACGGCGTGTGAGGCCATCAATGACCCCGGCCACATAGGCATTTTCGCGCCCCGTCAAATCGGGTGAAAATCCGGCGCCCAGTTCCAGCAATCCACGCACTGGTTTTTCAACCGTGATTTTTCCTTCGTTGGGCAGCCCCACACCTCCCACCAGTCGGAGGAGGGTTGATTTTCCAGCCCCGTTTTTGCCGATAATGCCGACCATTTCCCCTGGGCCGACAGTAAACGACACATCACGTAGCGCCCAAAAAGTCTCGGTTGGTTTCAGTTCGCGAAACCCCTGAATCAACAGATCTTTGAGGGTACGGGGGCGAAACTTGCTAAACCGACGAAACTTTTTCCACAAATGGTCAACGATGATGGTTTCTTTCATCACAATTCCTCGATAAATGTATGACTCTTTTGATGAAAGATCCGGTTTCCATACCAGACCACAATCACCGACAGCAACGACAACAGGAGCAGGCCAGTCAATTCTGGCGGTTTGCCGAAAATCAAAATGCTGCGATACGCCTCAAGCAGGTGAGTCAGAGGATTGAGCTGATAGACCCATTTCAGCGATGCGGGGACTAACTTCACGTCATAACAAACCGGAGTTAAGTAAAACAAAAGCGGCAACATGACGCTTAATAAATGCTGCGTATCACGCAACACGACGTTCGTTGTCGCGACAATCAAACTCAGTCCCAGCAAAAACACAAACTGAATTGCCACGACTGCCGGGAGCAAGAGCACCCACCACGTCAGAACTCCCCCTTTCATCAGCAACAGCACGACCAGAAAGGGCAGCGATACCAGGAAATGAATCAGGTTGATGGTGACAAAGACAATCGGCAGCACCCAGGTTGGAAATCCAGGCCGGGAAATGAGTTCCGGTTTATGGATAATTGCCACGGCCCCTTGAACTGTTGAAAGCTGAAACCAGTTCCAGACCAGCAAGCCACAAAAGACAAAGGCTCCGTAATTGGGGATATCCAGTTTCAACACGCCCTTAAACACAACTGAAAAAACAATCAGTTGGGTCAACGGAAGGGCGATAGTCCACGCCACACCAAGGTATGAGCGCTTGTACTGGATTTTAATTTCGCGTGAAACCAGCTCGCGAATCAGGTCAAACAGATATTCCAGCCGATAGAGATCAATATTTGCCACAAAGGTTGTCGTTTCAAAAGAAGGTAAAAACACTGCCCGGGGTGAACTGGGCAAAGTACTGATTTCACAACACAACGTCAATATGGAGTGCGGTAGCTTGATGCCGCTTTCGGATACTCCAAAGAAATTATTTGCAGCCAGGGATCAGTTCAACTACTTTTCCACACTCATCACCCCAAATCTTGCTCCTGCTTCACCCCAAGAAAGGAAATCTGGTCTCAACCTGCCTCCACTGGCCGAAGGCTGACCAGCCAGCGTCTATGAATCGTCGAAAAGCTGCTCTTGATTACCATAGCGAAGGTCGGAAAGGAAAAATCGAAGTCGTCCCAACCAAACCTTGCCTGACTCAGCGTGATTTATCGTTGGCCTACACGCCAGGCGTAGCCGAACCCTGCCTGGAGATTGCCCGTGACCCGGATACGGCCTACAGCTATACCGCCAAAGGAAATCTGGTTGCGGTGATTACCAATGGAACCGCGGTGCTTGGACTTGGCAACATTGGCCCGCTGGCTGGAAAACCGGTGATGGAAGGAAAAGCCGTTTTGTTTAAACGCTTTGCCGATATTGATGTTTTTGACCTTGAGCTGGCCACCAATGATCCGGAGGAGATTATCCGAACGGTAAAGATCCTGGAACCGACGTTTGGCGGCATCAACCTTGAAGACATCAAAGCGCCAGAGTGTTTTTACATCGAGAAACGGCTCCGGGAGGAACTCCAAATCCCGGTCTTTCACGATGATCAACACGGTACAGCGATTATTTCAGCCGCAGCCCTGATCAATGCCCTCGAACTGGTTGGAAAAAAGATTCACGACATCAAAATGGTGTTTTCCGGCGCTGGAGCCGCAGCGATGGGGTGTGCCCGGCTCTATATTCGCCTCGGGGTCAATCCGAACCACATTTTAATGTGTGACAGCCACGGTGTGATCTATAAAGGCCGCGAACAGGGGATGAACGAGCACAAACTGGAATTTGCCGTCGAAACCGAAGCTCGAACCCTGTCAGATGCCATGCAGGGTGCCGATGTCTTCATTGGACTTTCAGTCAAAGGCATGGTCACGGGCGACATGCTAAAACTGATGGGACCGAAGCCGATCATTTTTGCAATGGCCAACCCGGATCCGGAAATTGGCTATGACGAAGCGAAAGAAGCCCGCCCGGACTGCATTATGTGTACCGGACGATCTGATTACCCCAATCAGGTCAACAACGTACTGGGCTTTCCCTTCATTTTCCGTGGAGCGCTTGATGTGCGTGCCCGGTGTATGAATGAGGAAATGATGATTGGTGCCGTCAATGCCCTGGCGGCGCTGGCCAAAGAGGATGTTCCCGATTCAGTGGCCAAAGCCTATGGCCTGTCACACCTGTCGTTTGGGCCGGAATACATCATTCCCAAACCGTTTGACTACCGGGTCCTCATCTGGGCCTGTTCGGCAGTGGCTGAAGCCGCCATGAAAAGCGGTGTCGCTCGCATCTCGATTGACCTCGATGAATACCGCGAACAGCTCATCAGCCGGCTCGGAAAATCACACGAAGTGATGCGCATGATGATTGCCAAGGCCCGGCGCGATCCAAAGCGAATCGTCTTCCCAGAAAGCTCGCACGAACGCATTTTGCGAGCCGCCCAGGCCCTGGTTGATGATCGAATTGCCAAACCCATCTTGATTGGCAAGGAATCACAGATTCGTCCGCTGGCCGAAAAAT
>DAOQNB010000823.1:0-3413 GCA_035335845.1 Acidobacteriota bacterium
TATCTGGCTCTGGCAAATCCAACCCAATGCGGTCAGACTTGCCAAGATCTTTCTGATTTCACAACCGTTAGCCCTGGTTTTACTGTCACTTGTGGTGGGGTTAATCCCACTTCCCGATCAGACCAAACAAGCCATTGCCTATCAGTACGGTCAGGACCTGTTCAGGATTCTTATGTACTCACTGATCTGGCTGGCCTACTTTTATAAGTCAAAACGGGTGGCAGTCACCTATGCCCCTCCGACTGAGGGACAGTTTGTCTATCTCGGTGTTTCCTGAAAACGGGTTCAATCAGATGTTATACCAGTTTGTAGTCAGTAGCCCGTAGTCAGTAGCTCACTAAGTTTATTTGATTGAATCACTTGACTGTTTCCTAACACGAGGATTTCATTCCAAATTGGTATTAGCCCTGCTCATTGAGCAACATCTTTTCCAACAAAACATGGGTGATGTTCATAAAATCGCGTTCAGTGACGACCCCGACCAGCCGGTTGTCTTTGATCACGGGCAAACAACTGATTCGATTGTGGCGCATGAGTCGAATCGCTTCCAGCGTTGATGTATCTGGGGCAATTGTAATGACGTTTTGCTTCATTATATCTGAGACTGAAAGTTTGACCCGATCTGATTCACCCCAGCCACGCGCCATCAGATGCAGCAAACTTCGATAGGAAACCAGTCCAACCAGTTCATTCTTGCTGTTTTCGACTGGCACGTGGCGGATTTTCTTCCAATCCATCAGGTTGGCAACCAGATCAATGGATTCGTCTTCCTGAACGGTAAACAAATCAGTGGTCATAAACTGATCAACTCGCAGGTGATTTTGTTTTCCATCACCGGCTTCAGCCAGATCGCCAAGCTCCCATTTTGACACGGGGATTCCCTCCTTTTGACGGGAAATGATTCCAGAGGTAAGTGCATTGAGTTGTTCGCCCTGACTCCCACTGGTGCCAACTTTGAGGTGTGACAAAGACCGAAGCAACCAGGTTGAACCGGTCTTCCCGGTTCGGGCACGGTCTTCGATAATATCCATATATCGGCTGATATCTTCACTGGCCACCCCACGTGAACTCAACCCTTCGCGAGCAATTGGCAACAGTTCGTCCAGGATCAATTGCTGAGAAGGAACAACCCGTCCTTTGAGCCAGGTAAATTGGGACAGCATTCCAAGCCGGGCAGCCGTATAAAAATTCTGCTTGGCGTCTTCAAAATTCATCAACTGCGAGACATCCGGAAAATGCTTTGGCATCCCTTCCATTAAACCAAGCCAGAAGGCAGCATTCGCCACTTCATCAACCACGGTCGGTCCAGAAGGGAATACCCGATTTTCAATCCGTAAATGTGGTTTCCCCTCGCTGATCCCGTAACAGGCACGGTTCCAGCGATAGACAGTTCCGTTGTGCAACTTCAAGGCTTTCAGTTTTGGAATGTCGCCACTGAGCACCACATCCATGGCATCTTCGTCTAATTCGCCTCCAATGAGTGGGCGAAAACGGGAAATATCTTCTTTATACAACTCAGTGATTGAATTTTTCACCCACTGTGAGCCAAAGGTGACGCGGGTGCTTCGTTCGCGCAGAAACTGGCTTGAAGCCCGTGTGTCCACTGACTGTCGAAAAACAGCAATGCGGGTTTCGCTCCACAACCGACGGCCAAATAACAGAGGTGAGTTACCAGACACCGCCATCACAGGTGCCGCCAGTGCCTGGGCAATATTGTAGCGCTGGGGAAATTCCTCCGCTTTCACTTGCAAATGGACCTGAAAACTGGCGTTGCATGATTCAACCATCATCGAATCGTGTCTCACACAGAGTTCGTCCACCCCACGAATATAGAACTCATACTCCTGTCCACGGATGGAATTTAATATCCGGTTGAGTGCCAGATACCGGGGTTTGGGCGTTAAATTCTCAAGCTCAAGGTCTGCTTTCCGGATCGTCGGCAAAATCCCAACCAGGATCGGGTGAACTCCAATTTCGCGCCCTTGCTGGCGAATTCGATTGAGCAAGTCCAGCGTTTGTTTTTCTAAAACCGAAAAACACCGATTTTCAAAGACCAGAGGATCAAGATTGATTTCAAGGTTAAACTTGGCTAGCTCAGTTGTGTAATGGTCATCTTTGAGCAGATCTAACAACTCGATAGCAACAGGCGCTGGTTGAAAACTTTGATCAACCAAAAACAATTCCTGCTCAGCACCAATTCGAGTGATCTCCGATTCAATCAAGTTGTTCTCTATCAGGTATTCGAGCGCTCGCAAATCATTGAGAAGCGCTTTTGTAAAGACACGTAACTGCTCTCCTTCAAGTTCAAATTTGATATTTTGTTCGCCCATGGCGTCGGCATCCTTCGAGGAAATCAAACAGTTAATGTGAGGCCCCAACCTGGGAACCGGATGGTCGTGCGATTAAAACAGAACAGGGAGACTGGCGCAGCACCCGGTCTGAATTGGATCCAAACAGGGCTTTTGGTCCAAAACCAGTCCCGCTGCTCCCCATACAAATCAAATCAATCTGCGCTTCATCGGCATAGTTTAAGATTTCGCGGTACGGGTAGCCAATCCGCACGACCTGCCGAATTTCACACCACGGGCTGGCATCAGAAGGCACCGCACTCCGCAGGGCAGCAATCACCTTTTGGAAAGCAATTTCATCAATCGTAGGTAACCCGGCAATCTCAGGCACTTCTGACTTGGGACTATGCGGCAGCACATGCAGCACGTGCAATTCGGCCTGAAATTCCTGGGCCAACGAAAACCCATAGGATAATGCCAGTTCTGAATCGGCTGAGAAATCGTAGGCGACCAGCACCCGTTTGAGGATGACTTCATCGTGCTCAGGGCTAATCCAATCCCGGTCCTTGAAATGAGTAATGAGAATCGGACAGGGCGCGGTGCGGCATAAATATTCAGAGGTTGACTCCAGAATCGTGGTATTGGTATGCCGACCTGACCGCATCACAATCAAATCCACCTGATGTCGGGTTGCCTCCTGCAGGAGCACACTGGTTGGCACTCCTCGGGACACGATTTTTTCCCATTTAAAGGAATTGACCGTTCGTGTCCCACGGCGATCCAATACTGCTTGCTTGAGGTGCTCTTCCGCACGCAGAACTTCAACCTCAAAATTGTCGGATAGACTTTCGACACTATGGCATACCAGCAGCTTTGCACCAAATAACCGTGCCAGAGTAATGGCATATCCGAGGGCATCGTCAGAATTTTCGGTCAAATCTGTTGGACAGAGTATCCGCTCAAATAAAATGCGTCTTGGCGAAAGCATAAACAGTCTCGCTTGAGAAAAATTGTTCGTGCTTTCCCCTAAGCAACCCTCGTGCCTTCCCTCAAAATACCTGTTTTCAACATTTAACAACCCTGGCGGAGAAATTTTTCCCAACCGCTTGCGCAGAATTCCGCACA
>DAOQNB010000824.1:0-3411 GCA_035335845.1 Acidobacteriota bacterium
GGTCATAAATACTTTTGAGACTTTAGTCGCTGAACTCAGAGAGACCATTTTCAAACTTGATATTGACCGGATCCCCGACTACCCAAAAAAGTAAGATGGCTGATGTCATAAGATCTTGCCCACGAAAGCCTCGCCTTTAATCTTCATCTTTTCAGGTGTTTTTAATCCAAATTACTGGCACTCTTCATGAACACACGTCCGCTCGATCAATTCCCGATTTTCTTCGATCACGGCTTGAACCTCTGGTGCTGGGTCTAATTTCAATCGATCAATCATTTCTTTGGATTCTCCTTCAAGGCCACAGACGTTTGACCATGGATAGACATTCAGGAACATTCTAAGAGATCGTGCTCTCACGCTCGGATCTGAACTCTCGACTCCGACCACTGCCGTTGAACCATAGGTACTGTAAATCAGACCTTCCGCTGCATTGCCACAAGGAATGCGCATCACCAGATGAAGCCTGAGTTCTTCTGGCCGTTCATTTGTGGGCGACAGATAAATGTAAGCAAGCATTCTAGAGTGGCAAACACCAATCATTCCAAAATGATAGCCGAAGATAGCCAGAAAAAAGGTAGTACAGGCAATTGTTGGACCCGTTTTGAGATGTTTTACCAGTTTGGGATAATTCAGGGCTGGCTTTCTCTGCGCAATGAGTGCACAAACGAGATTCAGTGGTACCCAGGTAAAAAGTGAGACAAACGCGACGAGTGCAAACAACAGCACGAATTGTTCAATCATAGGCTACCTGAAAAGATTTGGATTTCAGGTGCTTAGACCCCAGGTTTGTTAAGAAGTTCCTCAAACAACTGACCCACAAAATAAAACTGGCGGCTGTCGAGCCGCCAGTTTTTGATAAAAGTTCGAGTTGTCACCTGGGTTTGAAAGATGGTGATTGGGTCAAAAGAATGTATTTTCTCCGAACCCTGAACTCTGAACCCTGAATCCTCAACAGTTTTATTTCTTCTGCCGGTACAGTTTCTTATCAATCACACCCGCCATTTTGTCAGTATCCAACCCTTTCCCCAGAAAGTCATTGATTTGAGCAATATACGGCAGTGGATTGGCCACCATGTCGTTGTAGTTGACATAGAGCACGTGCATGTGTGATTGCTTTTCGAGCCAGGCGAAGATTTCCTTGAGGTGCTTTTCAAACAGGGCCGCCATTTTTTCATCGGAAATGGTGTCGGTCGGTTTGTTGTTGCGAACCAGCATCTGCTTTTGTGATGCCAGGATTTCTTCCATCTTGCGGCGCATAAAAACGATTTTGTAGGTCTGACCGGCAGGCAGGTCTTTGAGCAACATCGAAACCATTTTGACGACTTTACCACCCGCATCATCGAGCCAGGACCTGTCGTCTTTGACTTTTTTCACCAGTTCAAACTCATAGTAGCCGTTGGGGTTGTCTTCATCAGCCTGACGAATGTTGTCAATCAGGACTGGAATTCCACCAGCTTCAAGCATTTTCATCATCATTGACGTTCCAGAGCGTGGCAGCCCCGAAACGATGGTAATCACATTCGGATCCATTGCGTTATAACTTCTCCTTCAAGCGTAAAATAATGCAAAATATTGAAAAATAAGAGTATTTAGCTATTGCAGGTTAAAGAGGCCAGACCGGTCTGCCTGTTCGATCAGTGCTCTGGCGATAGGGGCCGCCTTTTCACCGCCGTAGCCACCGCCTTCAACCACCACCGCAAAAGCAATTTTCGGATTGTCATACGGGGCAAAGCCAATAAACCAGGCATCAATGCGGATGTCACGCCCGCCCCGAACCGCAACCTGAGCCGTGCCGGTTTTGCCGGCGGCTGGGATTCGACATCCCCGAAAGGCCCGGCTGGCCGTTCCACGTTCGACGACGGAACGCATCAATGGCTGTAAAGCTTTGGCCGCAGACGGATTCAATGCCGGACCAAGCAGTTTCACCTGGCGTTCGGCTTCGAGTGCCGGCGCCAGTCGCATTCCGTCCGAACGGGCGACGGCGGCAGCCACAAGTGCCATCTGCAGGACGGTGGCCTGATCAAACCCCTGACCGATAGATTGCAGACCGATGTCATAGGCCGTGACCCGCGGCGAGAGGACCATGCGGCTTTCCACCACACCAAACGACTTATCCAGTTCTGAGCCATCGCTGTTCCAGAGTCGGTCAACGGTTCGGCTTTGACGGGCAGATTCGGGACTGTCGTCAATATGAAAGCCAAAACGCCGGGCAACATCTCCCAGGCGTCCGTAACCGAGTTCAACACCCATCTGCGCAAAATATTGATTACACGAGACTTCAAAGGCTTTCGCCAGATCAACCGAGCCATGGACTTCGTTTTTGTCGTCTTTAATTGGCCGCCCGCTGGCCGGCGGAGTGTAGCCACCTCCGGTGCAGGTAAAGCGCTGCCGTTCGAGGCCGCTTTCAAGGGCGGCAGCGGCGACAATTGTTTTGAAGGTTGAACCGGGGAGGTAATAGTTGTTCAACGCCCGATTCAAAAATGGCTGACCATCAGTATCTGCAATCAGCTTTTGCCAGGCGGCTTCGTTGTTGACATCAGTTGGATCAAAACCGGGACTACTGGCCAGGGCCAGGATTTCTCCGGTTTGCGGGCGGATGACCACAACTGCCCCGCGTGCCCCTTTGAGCAAATCACCAGCGGTTCGTTGCAGGTCGGCATCAAGCGAAAGCATCAAGTCAGAGCCTACGGGGGCAGTTGAGAGCAGGGAATTGATCAATTTGGCCGGCTCGGTCAATTTCTTTTCAAAAGCCCGTTCAATCCCGGAGTCTCCGCGCACAAAGCTCGTGTAGCCAAGCAGATGGGCGGCAGATGAGCCCAGTGGATATTCGCGGTAGACTCGCCCTCCGACCAGTTTGTACCGACAGAGGGCCTTTTCCGGCAACCGGCTGCGATCAAACACCCAGCCCCGGAGAGAAGCTTCGGTTTGTCGCCGCAATCGCTGGTCGCGGGCATCTTTGAGCGTTGAATATTGTGGGTTGCTTCCCGGAGCAATCAGTGCCCAGTAGGTGTGAAATCCCGCGACGGCAACACAGATCACGACAAACACCCCCAGTGCCAGCCGCAACCCTACATTGGTTCCCTTGAGTGATTCTGGAAGGGGTTCAGTTTGTGGAGGCCGTTTCCAGGCAGCCCGAAGGAGCAGCAACCCGACGCCGCCAAGCCCGATGAGCAATACCCAGGTGAGAACGAGTGAAACAATCATGTAAATTCCGCTGGAGAATGAAGAATGAAGAATGAAGAATTGAGAATGAAGGTAGTGGTTAGTGCCTGGTACCTGGTACTTAGTGCTTAGGACTCAATACTTTCAAAACAGAACCAAGAACCAGGAACCAAGAACCAAGAACCAAAAACTAACCACCAGGCAGTTGCTTCATTCTTCATTCTTCATTCTTCATTCTTCATTCTTCAT
>DAOQNB010000825.1:0-3403 GCA_035335845.1 Acidobacteriota bacterium
CGAACCCCTCACCAGTCTCGTGTTACAGGTTTCAGGCGTCAGCGATGTGGTTGAGATCTCTGCTGAGAGTTATCTGGTTACCGATGCGACTACGGCGGCCAAAATCAACGCTCCCTTGCGCGACATTCCGCAATCAGTCCAGGTCATCAACCAGAATTTGTTACGTGACCGGGCGACATTCAACTTTGCCGAAGCCGTCACCCAGAACGTGTCGGGCGTCACACGTCACACGACCGATTTGACGGGTTCCGGCGCGGGTGATTTTCTAAGACTGCGTGGCTTTTCAGGCAGTTACAACAACAGCTACCTGCGTGACGGACTCAAGTTTGTCAATTACGGCGCTACCGAAATCGCTGACGTTGAACGCATCGAAGTGCTGAAAGGAACCTCCAGTGTGCTCTATGGGCGAGCCGAACCTGGCGGCGTCATCAATTTCCTTACCAAAGAACCACTCAGCCAGCGCAATGTGTCAGTTGAATTAACGGGTGGCAACTTTGATTTCTTTCGCGGCCACCTCGACACAACCGGTACGGTGTTTGGGTCAGACAAATTTTTCTACCGGTTCAATGGCGCCTATCAATATGAAGGGAATTTCCGGGATGTTACTGGCGGGAAACGAGTTTTTCTGGCACCGACGTTTTTCTGGAAACCGGTTGAGAAGCTCCAGTTGAAATTCGGTGGCAATTATTTGCGCGAAGTCCGGGGCGCTGATGTGGGACTGGTGGCCGTCAACGGGCGTCCGGCAGATGTTGATATTGAGCGTAACTACGGCGAGCCCTTCAATCGAGCCTATCAACAGAACCGCAATGGCAATGTGCGTGGGCGATATGATTTGAACGGCAAATGGTCAGTGCAGTCGGCCTACCAGACCCAGTTTCTTGATTACAGCCTGTTTGCCGCATTCCCGGCATTTTTCGGCGGTCCAGCGGTGGCGCCAGACGGCAAAACGATCATTCGTGATTTTGCCTCGACTGACTACACTGAGCGCTGGCATTACGTGGACACCACTGTAACCGGGAGTTTTTCAACCGGGAAAGTCCGGCACAATCTGGTCGGAGGTTTTGAATTCGGCGTCCAGCGGGGCATCTATCATCACGATTTTTATCTGGGGTATTTCCTCGGGCCCGCCGCCTTTCCATCAACCGATGTATTTCAGCCGACGGCGCCGTTGAGCTATGAGTTTGTCCAAAATTTTATTCGCTCGGCCCAGGCATTTGTGTTTCCAAGCTATTACCAGTTGCGAATCAAGGCGGCTGGCGGATACGTCCAGGATTTGATGACCCTGACCCGACAACTCAAACTTTTGGTGGGTGCCCGCTTTGACCGATATCAACAGCGGTATCTGGATGAGCCGACCAATGCGCTCCAAAACATGACGGATAAACGGGTGAGTCCACGCGTCGGCCTCGTCTATCAGCCCGTTGAATTGATTTCGCTCTATACCTCATATGGCAGTTCGTTTAGTCCCCAGTTTCCCGGTCAGTTGACGGTTGACAATCGGGCGCTCAAGCCATCAGTCGGCGAGCAGTACGAAGCCGGGGTCAGGCTCAATGCCTGGCAGGGCAAGCTCCAGGCCACCCTGGCACTCTATAACCTGACCTTTCGAGACTTGCTGGTGGCTGACCCGAGAAATCCTGGGTTTTCGATTCAGACCGGAGAACAACGCAGTCGCGGGCTTGAACTTGATGTAGCGGCCAATCCCTGGCGCGGCTTCAATCTCACTGGAAACTATGCTGCCACCCAGGCCACCGTCACCGAAGATACCACTGCCCAGCTTGTTGGCCGATTTTTACCCAACACTGCCCGGCACAGCGGCAATTTGTGGGCAACGTACCGGTTTGATGAAACCAGCCGGTTCAATGGGTTCGGGTTTGGACTGGGTGTTCAGGCAGTCGGCCAACGATTTACCAATCTGGCGAATGATGCAATTTTGCCTGCGTTTGGCCGGGCCGATGCAACGGCATTTTATGAACGCAATGCGAGCGAAAAGACCCGCATTCGGTTTGCCATCAACTTCCAGAATTTGACCAACCATCGGTACTACGCCTCAGCCACGCCGTTTGCCAGCTTTATCTTCCCAGGCGCGCCGTTTACCGTGCTGGGGTCAGTCAAAATCACCCGCCGATAAGATCATTCAGGGGGCAGGGGTTTCGGAAGGGATGAGGGATGAGGGATGAGGGATGAAAGAAAACCAATTCTTCAACTCGTTGTCTTCAGCTCTCAGCCCTGAGTTTAGGGTTTGGGACAATCGAAGAGATGAAAGATGAAAAACTCACCTTGTCCTCTTGTCAGGATTCATGGTTAGGGGAAATACAGTTATTTCAATGGTTTAGCTTTCCAATAACCTGACCTGGAATCATTCCAAGATCGCATACACTATTTTACGAGACGGCAGAAAAGAGGAATTTCAATGAAGCGCCGAGCTTTTACCCAACTGACAACGGCAGCCGCACTGGCTGCCCTGGTGCCGATGGAAACCAGAGCCGAAACACAAGAGGCAAAGCCATCTGCGACTGAAAAGGTTGAGCAGGACCACCTTGAGCAAATGAAAAAATATGAGCAACTGGTCGCCGGACCGAAGCTCACAATTGCCATGCTTGTCTATCCGGGAATGTTTTTGCAGGATCTGGTCGGGCCATTGACGATGTTTGAATCGCTGCTCAACCGCGAGATCCATCTGGTTTGGAAAACCAAAGACCTGGTCGGAAATGGAAGCACGGCGTTTCCGGCTCTGATTCCAGTCACACCGACTACGACGTTCAAGGACTGCCCGGCGGCACTGGATGTGTTGTTTGTGCCCGGCGGAGCCCTCGGCACACTGAGCATGATGGAAGACCCCGACGTCCTGGCATTTCTGGCTGAAAAAGGAAAAACGGCCAAATTTGTGACCAGTGTCTGCACTGGCTCGTTGATTCTGGGGGCGGCTGGATTGCTCAAGGGGTATCGGGCGACTTCATACTGGATGACCCGCGATGTCTTAAAAGTATTTGGGGCGATTCCGACTGAAAGCCGCGTTGTGGTTGACCGCAATCGGATTACCGGTGGTGGAGTGACCGCCGGGCTTGATTTTGGCCTGACGCTGGCGGCCAAACTCCGCAACCGAACCTATGCCGAAGCAGTGCAGCTTTATCTCGAATATGACCCGCAACCGCCGTTTCAGGCTGGTTCGCCAAAAACCGCCAACCCCGAAGCCAAACAATTTGTCACCGATATGCTGTCGCCCTTTGCGGTTGCGGCGCACGAAGCAGCGCTCCGGGCGCAAAAGCGGCTTGAGACGTCGCGTTAACCCATACAATTGAAAAATGTTCGCGTGCGAACATTCTTGATAAGTTCTTTGAAATAAGATGATTAGAAGCAAAAATAAATTTCTCTCTCCAATCCTCTCTCCAGGATCAGGAAACAG
>DAOQNB010000826.1:0-3396 GCA_035335845.1 Acidobacteriota bacterium
TGGCACTTTTTTCATCCCCTGCTCTTTCTTGAAAACAGCTTACCATATAGGTGGCGAGCCAATCCCCGTCTTAATTATAACAACGATGAATGACCAGCAGGCAATTGATGACGCCTTTGCCGTTGGCGCCACTGACTTTATTACAAAGCCGTTTAATTATACGGTTTTGCAACGACGGATCCGCTACTTGCTCCAGGCCAGTCAGGTTGAAAATGCCCTCAACACAACTGAAGCCCGGATGGAATCGCTCGTTCGATATGCTCTGGATGCAATCATTACGTTTGACCAGCATAAAAACATCGATGGGTTTAACCCGGCAGCAGAACGTATTTTCGGTTATTCGGCAGCCGATATTATTGGTCAGTCAATTGATGTGATTATGCCGATTGGTGACTTTCTCGATGAAGGGACCAAACTCCTCCAGGGGGAAACCACTGGCGCTCGGAAAAACGGCGAAACCGTTCCAGTGGAATTTTCCCTGAGTGAATTTGTCGCCAACCACCAGTTGGGCTTTACCGTGATTGTGCGCGATATCACCAAACGCAAGCGGGCCGAAGAAGAAAGCCACCTCCTCCAATCTGTCACCCGGGTCGCCCTTGAAGTCCAGGATCTCAATTCATTGATGGCGGAGACGCTCTGCTTGATTTGTATCGTCACCGGCTGGGCACTTGGGGAAGCCTGGATCCCCAATCGTCATCGGGGAACCCTCACCTGCAGCCCGGCCTGGTATGGAAGTGAACCCAGCCTCGAAGCGCTCCGCCAAAAATGCCAGAACCGTCAGTTTCTCCCTGGTGAAGGTCTGCCGGGGCAGATTTGGGCGACAAAACAGCCTGTCTGGTTTGAGGATATTTCACAAGATGTTCAATTTTCGGGTTGTTTTGGGCCTGAAGATCCAGGGTTGAAAGCTGGCTTTGGAATCCCAATCCTGGTTGATCAGGATGTGGTGGCCATTTTTATCTTTTTTGCCTTTGAACCCCGCGAACGAGACCGACGATTGATTGAACTGATTTCCAGCGTTGCGGCCCAACTTGGAACGATTATCCAGCGCAAACAGGCCGAAGATGCCTTGCGCGAAACTCACCAGAACCTGATGGCCCTGATTCAGGCTTCCCCACTGGCCATCATCGCCCTCGATCTGGAAGACAAAGTGAAACTGTGGAATCGCTCGGCAAAATACATGTTTGGCTGGGGCGAAGAAGAGGTCCTGGGGTCTCCCAATCCAATCATTTCCCAAAATCAACCGCTCAAGCAAGAAATCGAACACCGGCAACCGCTGCTGGCCCAGTCGCTCCGGGGTGTGGAATCCATTGGACAACGAAAAGACGGCGCCCCAATTGATTTAAGCATTTCTGTCGCGGCACTCCATAATGCCAAAGGCGAAATGAACGGCACGGTCATCATTGCAACTGATATCACCCAGCGAAAACGGGCTGACACCTTTCTGGCTGGTGAAAAACTGGTGTTGGAATTGATTGCCAAAGGAACCGAGCTTTCCAAAATTCTTGATACGATTACTCAGATTGTTGAAACCCAGGTTGAAGGTGCCATGAGTACGATTCAGTTTCTGGAAAAAGGAAACCGGTTACACTTTGCAGGAACTCCCCGGCTACCGCAGGACTATATGGCCTCTGGGGACAACATCCGTATCGGGCCCAATGCCCAATCGTGTGGCACCGCTGCATTTCATAAAAAGACCGTCATTGTCTCCGATATCTCTCGCAGCCCACTGTGGGAAGATTTTTCCGAACTGGCATTTCGCAATGAGATTAAAGCCTGCTGGTCAGTTCCCGTGCTTTCCTCGACCCAGGAGGTGCTCGGCACGCTAACCCTCTATTTTCAAGAACATCGCAGCCCAGGCACCTACGAGTTACACTTGCTGGAAGTAGCCTCGTATTTGATCGGCATTGCGGTTGAACGCAAGCGGACAGACGATATACTCCGCCACAATGAACAGCACTTCCGGTCATTGATTGAAAATGCGCTGGATGTGATTACGGTTCTAAGCCCTGATGGAACGATTGTGTATGAAAGTCCGGCGGTTGAGCGGGTTTTGGGCTTTAAACCTCAGGATTTGCTCGGTAAAAAGATCAGCGAAGTATTTCATCCCGATGATGCTGAAGAAGTTTTCTACCTGCTCTTCTACGATGAACCGGCTCAGGACACCCGAGAGACAACTCCGGTGACCTTCCACTATCGCCATCAACACCAGGACGGGTCCTGGCGGACACTGGAAGCCATTTCCAATCGAAAGCTGGATGATACGGCCATGCCTGGGGTCATCATCAATTCCCGTGATATTACCGAGCGCGAGCGGATCGCCGCCGCCCAACGGCGACTCCAAACCACGGTCAATCAAGTCGCGCAACAATGGCAACTGACGTTTAATACCATTGAGTTCCCAATTGTCATTCTGGATATGGAAGGCCGCGTCACCCGGCTGAACCAGGCAGCCCAGGTTCTGTTGGAAATCAGCGCTGAAGCCGCCCTCGGATCGGTGCTCGAACAGGTGGCGACGGGTCAACTCTGGGAAAAAGCAGTTTCCCTGGTTAAAACGGCTGCCCAGACGGCTTCCCCGACCGCATCTCAGGTCCATACTGAACAAACTGGCCAAACCTGGGACCTGACCGTTAACCCGGTCACAACCTCGCCTGGAAATGAAGAGTTTCATCCAATGGTGATTCTGATTATCCGTGAAATCACCCACCTGGTTGAATTGCAGGAATCACTCCGCCGGAGTGAAGTTATGTCGAAAATGGGGGCGGTGGTTGGCGGCGTCGCCCACGAAGTCCGGAACCCGCTCTTTAGCATCACGGCGGTCCTCGACGCCTTTGAAGCCCGATTTGGTGCGCGTGAAGAATACCAGCGCTATATTCAATCGCTGCGCAAAGAACTCACCCGCATGATCAATTTGATGGAAGAACTGCTTGAATTTGGCCGGCCAACCAACCTCACCTTTGCCGAATGTGCCATTCAGGATGTATTGAACCAGGCCATCCAATCCTGTAAACCAACGGCTGAAAAGTTGAAAATCGAACTTCAAGTCACCGTGGACACTGATTTTCCAGCCTTTCGATTGGATCGCAGACGACTGGCCCAGGTCTTTCATAATCTGATCGAAAACGCCATCCAGCATTCTCCCGCCGGTAGTGCGGTCCTGGTTGAAGCAAAAAAAATTCACATCAACGAGCTTCCCTGGCTAGAATGCGTTGTCAAAGACCGGGGCCCTGGATTTCGCGCTGAAGACCTGCCCAAGCTCTTTGACCCCTTTTTCACCCGCCGGCGAGGCGGCACTGGCCTCGGACTTTCCATTGTCCAGCGCATCGTTGAAGATCATGGCGGAAAAGTCCTGGCCAGCAACCGCGTTCACGGCGGCGCAGCGATGAAAGTCAGAATTCC
>DAOQNB010000827.1:0-1792 GCA_035335845.1 Acidobacteriota bacterium
CCCAGTTACCAGATTGGAAGCATTACTTAAAAATACAATGAACTTCCCATCAGCGCTGATGACCGGGAAAGATGAATCTGCATTTCCCGCCGTAGTCGTTCCTGGCACTCGACTGACAAGCTGAGTTGTCCCTGCCACCCGGTTATATACAAACACATCATCTTTTGCATTGGTATCTATCTGTCCTGTAACCAAGTTGGTGGCAAAACTGCGAAACACAATAAATTTCCCGTCGGCACTGATTATCGGGTCAAATGATTCAGAATTGCCAGTATTTGTGGCTGGGGCTGAATCCCCGCTGGCAAGTTCAGTTGTGCCGGTTACCCGATTAAAAACGCATACATCCGTTGTTCCATTGGTGTCGGTCACACCTGGCACCAGATTGGTTGCAGCGGTGTAATAAGTAATAAACTGCCCATCGGCACTGATACCTGGACGAAGTGAATAGTCGTTTCCCGCTGTAATGGGGGATCCAGCCGCCCGACTGACGAGTTGTGTGGTACCAGACACCCGGCCATACACAAATACATCAGCGGTTTCATTTAGATCAGGCTGTCCCGATACCAGGTCGGGTGCGTTAGAGCTATAGGCAATAAATTGTCCATCACCACTGATTACAGGATCAAAAGAAAACCCATTTGCTGCTGTTGTGATAGTCCCGGCTACGCGGCTCACAAGTTCAGTCGTCCCAGTTACCCGGTTAAACACAAATACATCAATGCTCCCATTGGTGTCAGTTTGGCCAGCCACATAATTCGTCGCAAAACTGGTGAAGGCAATCCACTGTCCATCAGCACTGATTACAGATTGAAATATTCCGCTATCGCCTGTCGTTGCAGTTGTACCAGCGGCTCGACTCACGAGCTGAGTTGTGTCCGTTACCCGATCATACACAAACACGTCTGTTTCAAAATTGGCCTTAACTAATCCTGGTACCAGGTTGGTTGCATCGCTCTCAAAAATAATCCACCGCCCGTCAGCACTCATCATTGGGTTCCTGGAGCCCTGGTCCCCGGTCGTCGCAATCGTTCCAGCCGCCCGGCTCACAAGCCGGGTTGTCCCGGTTACCCGGTCATAGAGAAACACATCAAGCCCATTATTTGCCTCAGTTTGTCCAGTCACTAAATTCAAAGCCAAACTGGTAAATACAACATAGCGACCATCTGAACTGGTTGTATTGACCAGACCGAGTTCACTATGATCAGATCCCGTATCGGCCAGCGGTTGCGCGGCCTTTGATGCGCATTCAAGTGTCACACCAGCATCAGGAACAAACTGTCCACGCTGTTGATGGGTCAACGATGGATTCAAGTTGGGTTCAAATTCAGAAAAAGCTGGAACCGCAACCTCTGAATCAGGATTCGATCCGTTGGAATCCATTCGGGATACTGGGGCAAGCATCAGGCTCACCATCCCACACAGAATGAGAAACCACACACCGCTCCGCTTGCGGCGGCTAAAGAGCCAGTTGAATTTTTGAATCATATCAATCTTCTTCATCATAAACCTGCAGGCTTGAAGGAAAAGGGCTGGAAACTGGCTGCTCTTAGCAGACAGAGATTCCCAGTCAATAAAAATCAGAATTTCAAGCCCAATCCCGGTCTGGACCTGGATCGGCTCGACACGCTGGCTGTCTCCCAAAGGCCGCACACAAAGCGGAAGGTGAAAATCAGCCACTGGCTGACAAAAACACCTCTGGGTGAACCCGGTTTAACAAAGCATTTCACTTGTCAGGAAAGTTCTTATACAGACAGTAGTGTCAGAAATCCCGAGTACATTACAGGTTTTGAAG
>DAOQNB010000827.1:1892-3385 GCA_035335845.1 Acidobacteriota bacterium
TCAAGCCAGCCGATATTGAGCTGCTCCATACGCCCAATTCGAGTCTGGTGGGTTTTGCCAATCTCAAACAGGTCAATTTTGACCAGGGTGGCAAATTGTGGTTCACGTTGATACACCACATAAATCGGAAACCGGCGCTGATACTTCCCCTCACCAAAGGAAAGGGTAAACCGGACCCAAAATTGCCGTGGTTCATTCAGATACTCAAAAGTGCATTTGAACTGGTTGGATTCTTTTACCAGTTCATAGACAAACTCGCGCACTGCCCGACAGTTGAGATTAAACTGAGTAAACAGTTCTGCGTGCTTGCGCAAGAGTTCGAGATCACGGTGTCGCTGCTGGTCAAGGGCCTGCATTGCCCGCTGGACAACGTCCTGAGTGGTGCTGAAAAAATCAGTGGTTTCAGCATTCAAAAATCCCAGGTCGAAATCTTCCAACGCTTGCACCAGTGGCAACAGATCCGGTATCGGCTTCCCGATGGGGGGGTTAAGGCCAGAATCCACTGAAAAGTCATTCTGTCGCATGTGACCCATTTCGATTGATGACGCCCGATGAAACATAGTTGAAAATACCCTTTCACAAAACCTGATAGCCGTCTGGCTGGGTGACCGCAGGAAGACCGTCCAGCGTTCTGTGCAACTGGTGTTCCATTCCAAACCCAAAGGGAATAACTGGGTGACCAGGCCAGCCTGAACTGGCATAACTCATTTCATATCAATTTTTTCCATTGGATAACCCGAGCTATTCCAGATTTTTGCATTCAAATCAGGACGCTGTCGGGAGTTAATCAATTGGATAGTCTGAACTATCCGATTGGATAGTCTTTGGGACCGGAATTCAAAGTTGGGATGAACGGGAAAGTTAGCTAGGCTACGCAACTCAAAGTTTGAACTTTTGAATTGGTGAAAGGAAAAACCGATGGATTTGAAACTCTCCAATAAAACTGCCCTGGTGAGTGGTTCTACGGCTGGGATTGGACTCGCTATTGTGCGTTCGCTGGCTCAGGAAGGCGCCACGGTGATTGTCAACGGTCGAACGGTGGCGCGGGTCGCAACGGCAATTGATACACTGCTGGCCGAATTCCCGACGGCCAAACTGGTTGGACTGGCGGTGGATCTGTCCACGGCTGAAGGTGTCCAGACATGTGTATCGAAACACCCGGAAATTGATATTCTGGTCAACAACCTGGGGATTTTTGAACCCAAACCCTTCCTGGAAATCCCAGATGCTGACTGGCAGCGCTTTTTTGAGGTCAATGTGTTGAGTGGTGTGCGGTTGAGTCGGGCCTACCTGCCGGGAATGCTCGCCCGGAACTGGGGACGGATCATCTTTATTTCAAGTGAGTCGGGCGTCAACATCCCTGCCGAGATGATCCATTATGGAATGACCAAAACGGCACAACTGGCGGTTGCCCGTGGGCTGGCCGAAACGACAGCAGGAACCGGTGTCACCGTCAATTCGGTGCTGCCAGGACCAACCCGGTCAGAAGGGGT
>DAOQNB010000828.1:0-3380 GCA_035335845.1 Acidobacteriota bacterium
TTGTCAAAAGTTTCCTGAGATATTGAATTTTGGAAGTGTTTGATTTCTTTCCGTGGTTTCCGTGGTTAGATGTCTGGAAATTTTCGGTAAGGTACTTACCACTCGCTCCTCCTTCCTCACCACTCGCTCTGGTTGGCCACTCACGTTGAACTTTCAATTTCCAGGTTTATTACAAAAGAACACCAGGAATCAGCCGGATTGACGATAGGGAGGCCATTGCTTTCTGACGAGACAGGGCAGAATTGGATTGATCCTCGGAATGAATCAAAAAATAGATATACTCTTCATACAACTTATAGTTATAACCGAAGTATGAGGGAATGGTGCCGGGCCATCGGGTTGAGACGGGAATTGATGACCCGCACTTCCAAATTCTTTCCTTTTTTTCAGACCAGAACTGACTTTTTCTCTGTAATCATGGGATTCAGGTCTATCCAGTTTCTTCAAGTTGTGAGAAACTAGATTGCTTCACACGAACTATGGTTTGCTTCCCATCGACTCAGCAAAACATCGGACAACTTGAGGCAACCTCCTGGTTACATGGTTTTAATCTGAGAGTGAAATACTGACTCATCTTTGTGCAGTTCATTACACCCTCGAATTGCGTCCCTTGCTGGGGATTATAACAACAACAAGAGAAAGGAAGAGAATTATGGATATGAATATAACTACTCCGATTGAAGGCATTGATCGCTTTTTTTCACTGGCGAAGAAAAATTATCCAAAGGCATTTGCTGACGACGCTGAGAATGTTTGGCAACTGGTGGAAGCATTTCCCATCTCTGGGTGCAATCCGGCGTATGAGTGTGACCTGGTGTTGCAGGAGTATCGGTCTACGGAGCGCCGGTCCTATACTTACTGGTCATGCAAAATTGATATTTCAGAGCTTTCAACGACTCCTGAACGACGGCACTGAATCATACAGGCTGAACCTGGAGGTCACGCCCGATGCCGCGTGACTCCGGGTTCATCAGAATTTTTCCCCTAACAACCTGCCTCAACGAATTTCTCCCCACTGCTGAACCGTAAAACTCCCCATTTTTACTTTCGCTGCTTTGTATTGAAATGACTGGGAACTGCCTTTCAATCCGGTCTTTTTATTCCCATAGTTGACAAACCATTTATTTTCAATATCTTTCCTGATTCATCATTCCTGGTCGTCAACAGTCAGTTTGAATTTCCTGGTCAGGGAACACAAATTGCACAAGGATGAAACTGTGCCGCCAGATTCCGTTTCACCCATTCCTTGTCCGTTACTCTTTCGCTTGAACCCAGAGATTACACCATTTTGCAATGAAGTCCTCCGATTAGAAGACAGCTAAATCATTGGAAAAATTGTATTTCCCTGAACCCTGAACCCTGAACCCTAATTGGTATTCCCCTATGACTGAATCATCCAGCTTCCAATCCCAAATCAACTCTCTTCTTGCCAATCAAGTCGAATATCCAGCCCCGCTCTCCGTCAGGCACTTTGTTCATCGGCCAGTGACTGATTCTGACTACCAGTATTCGATCACACACACCGAACAATTCTGGGCAGACGAAGCGACAAAATTTATCTGGACCAGGCCATATGACCGGGTTTTTCAAACTGATGGGGTCCATCACCAGTGGTTTGTCGGTGGCAAAACCAATATCACGCTCAATGCCCTGGACCGGCACGCTGATTCGGCCCACTGCAACCGGGTCGCGTTTATCTGGCTGGGTGAGGACGGCAGTGAGCGCATAGTGACCTATAACCAGCTTCGTCGGATGGTTGGCCGATTGGCAAACGGGTTGAAATCCATTGGGGTTCAGAAAGGCGACCGGGTCATCATTTATCTTCCGCTGACGATTGAAGGAATTGCCTCGATGCTGGCCTGTGCCCGGATTGGGGCAATTCATTCGGTGGTCTATGCCGGGTTAGGTCACACGGCGCTTCGGGATCGGATTGATGACGCCCAGGCCAAAGTAGTGATTGGGGGCGATGTGGGCTACCGCCGTGGCCGAGCCGTTCCACTCAAATCCATTGTTGACGAAGCCGTGGCTGACCTTGAATGCGTCGAAAAAGTCGTCTTTTTTTCGCGAAGGGATCCAGCCGCTGAAATTACCAGTGTCCGCCAGATGGATTTTAATGACTTGCTGAAATTTCCGGCGGATTGCCCGGCGGAAGAAATGGACGCCGAAGACCCACTCTTTATTCTTTATACCTCGGGAACGACCGGGAAACCCAAAGGGGTGGTTCACGTGCACGGCGGGTTTATGGTTGGAACGACCTATCACCTGGAGACCTTCCTCGATGTGAGTCCACGCGATGTCTTCTGGTGCACGTCAGATATTGGCTGGATTGTCGGGCATTCTTATATTGTCTATGCCACGCTCTGTACTGGTGCCACAACCTTGATCCGGGAAGGTTCGATTGATTATCCGCATCCGGGCGTGGCCTGGGAAATCGTCGAGCGGTACGGCGTTACAAAGATGTTCACTGCGCCAACAGCACTCCGAATGTATATGAAATTTGGCGAAGCTCTGCCGGCCAAATATGACATTTCGACTCTGCGCGTCATTGCCTGTGCCGGAGAACCACTCAACCCGGAAGCCTGGCGCTGGGCGCAAACCCATCTCGCCGGAGACGGCAAATGGGGCTACGTGGTGGATAACTGGTGGCAAACCGAACTCGGCGGACCAACAATTGGAACGGCACCCAATATTGCCATGCGACCTGGAAAGGCCGGACGTGCGCTCCCCGGTGTCGAAGCTGATGTTGTGGATCAGAGCGGGAATCCGGTTTCCCCTGGAACCGGTGGCCTGCTGGTCCTCAAGCGTGCATTTCCGCATATGATGCGAACGGTCTGGAATGATGCACCGCGCTACGAAAAGATGTGGCATCCGTTGCCGGGACACACGCCTGAACATCCAAAGATGGGATATTTCAGCGGGGATATTGCCGTTAAAGATGAGGAAGGGTACATCGCGGTTTTAGGACGGGCGGATGATGTCTTAAACGTCGCGGGTCACCGCATTGGAACAGCGGATGTCGAATCAACCCTGGTTTCCCATCCGGCGATTGCCGAAGCCGCCGTGATCGGCATTCCGGATCCAATTAAAGGTGAAAATATCAAGGCGTTTGTCGTGGTGCGACAGGGACATCACGCGACGGAATTCCTCGCAGCCAGCATCACTGAGCACGTTCGGCGTGAACTTGGCCCGATTGCGACCCCGGCGGCGATTGAATTCCTGAATGCACTGCCCAAGACCCGCTCCGGGAAAATTATGCGGCGTTATTTGAAAGCCAAAGAAATGGGCCAGGATCCAGGCGATATTTCCACGCTGGATGAATAGCATCATTTCGGGTTCCGGGTTCCGGGTTCCGGGTTCCGGGTTCCGGGTTCCGGGTTCCG
>DAOQNB010000829.1:0-3374 GCA_035335845.1 Acidobacteriota bacterium
AACCTTTGCAGGGATGTCCAATTTTGAACAGTTATTGATACCTGGGGCTCTTATGATAGGAATGGTTGGTTCCATTGAGAGCCGATTTAACCAGGCACTTTGGTTTACAACTCGCTTTCTCCTTTTGATGGCCCACCCAATCAACCTGCCCCTATCACCTTGTCAAAGGAGGAGATCCCTATGAAACGCATCCTGTCTTCGGCCCTGGCGTTTCTCATATTTTTGAGCTTGCCCACGTTCCCTCAATTTCAGAATACTTTCATTGCGCCACCATCAGCTCAGGCTGAGCCTTCCAGATTTGAAAGAGAATTTATTTTCGCTGTGACCACACACAACCATTTGATCCGATTTTCTTCACTTGAACCAGGCAAAATTTTATCTGAAGTTTCCATCGCCGGGCTGCAACCGGATGAGTCAATCCTCGGAATTGATGTTCGTCCTTCGACCGGACAACTCTATGCGCTTGGCAGCACCAATCGGCTCTACCTTGTCAACCCGGCCACCGGAATGACCACTCCGGTCATGGCTGAGGCACTGGCCAGCACTGGCAATGAGATAGGGTTTGATTTCAACCCGGTTCGGGATCAAATCCAGATTTTTGATTCCGCCAACCAGTCTCTGGGACTTGACCCCAGCAACGGCAGCCGGGCCAGTGCCGGAGTCCCACTGGCGTTTGCTTCCAGTGACCGTCATCGAAATTCAGCCCTGCAACCCGCCGCTGTGGCCTATACCAGTAGCTTTGCCGGCGCTGTGGTCAGCTCAATGTATGGGATCGACCCAACCCTGGACATTGTGTTCCGCCAGAGCAGTATTGAAAGTTCGTTAGATACGCCTGAATCTGGCCAGCTTCTCACCGTTGGCAGGTTAGGACTCGATGCTGGCGGATTGATTGGATTTGATATCGGAGAGAGCAACGCCACCGGGTATGCCTCGTTTCTTTCGCCGGGCGATACCAAACCCAGTCTCTATCACATCAATTTACAAAATGGACACGCCAGTTATATCGGTGAAATCGGGGGCACCGAGCCAGTTCGGGATGTTGCAGTTGGCCAGCACGTTACGATTTTTGCCACCAACGAAGCCAATCAACTTCTTTCTTTTCTCAATACCAATCCGAGCGACATTCTCACTCGCGTTCCGATAACCGGGTTACAAGCTGGGGAACGCGTTCTGGGGATTGATTTTCGCCCGGCAACCGGGCAATTGTTTGGACTTGGCAGCACCAGCCGAATCTATACCATTAACCCAACCACGGGGCAGGCCACCCAGGTGGGCACCCAGCCACTGACTCCACTTCTGGAGGGCGAATTCTTTGGATTTGATTTTAACCCGGTGGTTGATCGGATCCGAATTACGGGCAGTGACACGCAAAACCTTCGAGTTGTTCCAGATACCGGCGCTGTCGCTGCGGTTGACGGTGCCCTGGCGTTTGCCGAAGGTGATGTCAACACGCTCAAACCCAGGATTGTTGGGTCGGCCTATACCAACAATGTTCCGGGGACAACCACGACCATGCTGTATGGGATTGCTGCAAATTTAAATTGTCTGGTCCTTCAAAATCCTCCAAATGATGGAAAACTCACCACAGTTGGTGATTTGGGCTTCAATATTGGTGACAACGTTGGGTTTGATATTGCACCAGCGGATGGCACCGCCTATGCCTCGATGATTGTGTCAGACTGCATTTTTGGCACTGATTTGTTTTCGATTAACCTTGCCACTGGTGTTGCAACCGAGATTGGATTGATTGGGTTTAACGAATCTATCACGGGCCTCGCCATCGGAAGCAGTTCGGCAACGAATATGACAACCTCAGTGGTCATCAATATGTCGGATGCCGGTGACCCGGTCAAAGCTGGTGAAAACATTACTTACAACATTGTGGTTGACAACAACGGGTCCGAACCGGTGTTGAATGTGACTGTAAAGGATGTGGTCCCCGCGGCCCTCACCTATGTTTCTTCTTCAGCTTCACAGGGAACGGCAACCGTAGCCACCGAGAATGGAATGCCAACCGTGACCTTCAACTTTGGGGCAATTCCAGCCAAAGGCAAAGTCACGGCAACCATGGTGGCCAAAACACCGCTCTTTATTTTTGGAACAGTGTACAACTCAGCCACCATTGTCACCGGGACGGGTCAACCAAACCGATTCAACACGGCCAGTGTTGATACGCTTCTTGTCTTGTAATCCGCCTCCAAACTCCATACGTGTGCTAGATCAAAACCAAACCGGGAAGGACTCTTGCAATGAGTTCTTCCCGGTTTGGTTTTGTTCATTTTTGTCTCAACACGACCTCAATTTGGCTCATATTCACCAAATATGAGGCGTGACTGGATTTTCTCGCCGGGTTTTCTATAATTTTTTATACAGTCTTGAAATATAAGGGTATTGATAATTTCATTTGTCGGTCAATGAGATCAGCGAGTTCTGTAATCACTCATTTATTTTTTAAAGGAGGTTACCTATGATTCAAGCAAACCCTTATACAATCAAATTTAAACAACAAATGCAGGAAATGCTCCAGGAAGGAAGCATCCAGGCACGTTCTCTCAAAGTGAAAAGGAACGATCATATTTATACGTGCGGTGACCAGGACGAAATGGTGTATTTTATTGTCAGTGGGCAGGTTAAGTTGTTGATGGTCTCACCGGAAGGAAAAGAATGTATTCTCGCTATTCACACTGCCGGAGATATTTTCGGAGAGTTAAGTCTGTCAGGGACCGGCCCACGGTTGGAAACGGCAGCCGCTATGGGAACGACAATCCTCAAACAAATTCCAAGCTCGCGGTTTGTTGAACGGTTAAATCGGGACTCACTGGTTGAGGGCTTTATCCGCTATCTGGCGGCTCGGATTGCCGACCAGCAACAGGTCATTGCAAACCTGGTCACCGTAGACAGCGAGCAACGGTTAGGAAAGACGCTGCTCCAACTCGCTCATACATTTGGGAAAAAAGACCCTCGCAGTATTCGGATTGAACTCAGAATTTCACATGAAGAATTATCGGCAATGATTGGCACAACCCGTCCCCGAGTGAGCGTTTTTATGCAGCGGTTTAAGAATATGGGATTGATTGAACTGAACGCCGACCATTATCTCATTATCAAAGAAGATAAACTGACCACCTATCTGGAATCACAAGCTTGATACCAATTGGGGCTAAGTACAAATCCCCATAAATGAGGGATGAAATTCGGTTCTTTGATCGAATCAAATCGGTTTTCGCCCAGTGAGTGGTTGAAGTTCATCCCCCATTGATGGGGATTTTTGTACTAAGGGATCGTTAAAATTTAACTTCCCGTTTTCGTTGGGGGAGGCATTTGGATTGAGCATCCTGAAAGGCTGCCGTTCGGATAGCCGGTGGTTGCGAGGT
>DAOQNB010000830.1:0-3370 GCA_035335845.1 Acidobacteriota bacterium
CGCATGAAAGAGGATGATGCGAGACTGAGATTGCTTCGTCAAACACGAAGCCTGCTGGCTGATTTACTTGATACCAGTCGGGCAATTTGGATTGGTTTGTATGACCAGAGTGGGGGACTTCTCTGTTCAATTTCAGGTGAGGCGGATTTTCTGAGTGAATCTGAGTTCTTTTCAATAGATTATTCGCCAGATGAGGAACCCAACCTCAAACCGGTGGTCATCCAGGCACTACCTGAACGCTGGCAGCCAGTTCTCAAGGTAAAATTTCTGGCAAAAGGAAAACTGTCAAACCATCCGCTCCGGCTCTATTTGGGTTTTTTAATCTTCCCCTCGCTTTCAGAAATTAAAGCTGACTTTCAATCCACGCTCTGCCAGTTGGATAGAATTTTTGATGAGTTGACAGAAATCGCAAGAACCAGAGACCGCAATCCAAATATTTGACCTTTGGCAAAGTTGATTGACGAATCGCTTTTTTGCTCAATTTGTGAACGCGTTCACAACGAGTTAAGTTGTTGGAAAAATGTATCTTAATTGGTCCTAGAAAGTTGGCTTGTGTATTCTCAACATTCTATTTTCTACTCACAACCTGCTACTCGCCACTCGGTTTTCTCAGGATGTGCTCTCCATATGCCGTCGCCAGTGCCCGAATGTGATCGGCCTGAACGACTTGTTGAGCGAGATGCGGAGGAATCGCGGTTTCGCCAAGTTTTGCGCCCATCAACCCGCCGACAATCGCGCCCAGCGTGTCAACATCACCACCAAGTTTGATAGCGGCTGAAACAGCTTGCCCCCAATTGTTTCCATATTTGAGCACACACCAGAGCGAAGCCAGTACGGTTGGAATGACAAACGGCGTAATGATCGGGCGGTCAAATTCGGGAAAATGCATCCCCGCCCAGGCGATGAATTCAAGTGCCGGCGCGTCTTCGATGCAGATCAATCGTGGCAATTCCCGAATGTGATTGGCAAACGAAGCCTCAATTGGTTCGATTGTTTCGGCAATGGATTGGCAAAATCCCAGTGGAGAGATCTCAGAATGAGAGGAGAGCAGACGTGCGGCCTGGGCAATGGCGACACCTCCGGCGATGCTGCGTGGATCGTGATGAGTGATTTGGGAAATCTGGGCAACCGATGGGGCTAATTGTTCCGGACGATGAAGAAACCAGAACCCAAGGATGGCAGTCCGCATGGCAGTGCCGTTCCCAGCATTTCCAACCGGAGCACCACAGGTCTGCCAGTTTTGAGTCTGGAAATACTGACGTGACGCCTGACTGCAGGCACCACCAGGGCCGATGACGCCCTCGGTTCTCCAAAGTTGAAAGATGGAACGGGCGATATCCGGCAGGTTGATCTGTCCGCAACGAACGATTGATTCCACCGTGGCCAGTGTCAACTGCGTGTCATCGGTGTATTGTCCGGGAGGAAATCCTTCGTAGAGGGCATATCCGGCCAACAGTTCGTCCTGGTCGGGGATAGTTTCTGACCATAAGCCTTCAAATGGAGCACCAAGCGCATCACCGACAGCACCCCCGAGCAGGCATCCTCTGACGTTCGCCGTTAAATCAATCATCCTGTGTAAGGTCGTCTTCTCTATGTATAAAGCGAATCAATTCACGGGTTTCCGGGCTGAAGCGTTGAAATTCTTCTTCGGTGATCAAGCCGAGGGCTTTGAGATAACCAAGCTGACTGAGCGCTCTGGAGCGGCTGAAACGGTCAAACCCAATAAATACCTCTTTGCGGCGGTTACGGGTCAATTGGCTGATTTCCTCAAACCGGTCGAAGTACGTTTTCGAATCATCTGCGGCAACCGCTTCGATTTCCTTCAGATATCGCTGATAGAGCCGCCCAAGTGCTTCGGGGAGAAGCTTGCTGAAGATTTTCCAGTCAGATTCTTTGATGGTGTTTGGCATCTGCAATGCAACCTCTTGATTTCAGGGAAAACGAAACTCACGTTTTCCGGGCTTGTGTCGCGTGAAACAACATATTAGCCAGAGGGTAACTGAAAAACAATTTGGAAACCTGAAACCCTGGCCATTTCGTCAGCTTCCGATAATTCAGGTTGAAGGGTTTCAACAAATTTCTCAGTTATTGAGTTGGGGGATTATCGTGAATAAAGGATCAATAAAAAACGTTCACTTGAAAATCATTTAAATCTCGACGTGATCAGGTATTTTGGGGAGGCCGCTTGTGAGCGACTGACTGGAAGGGTTGAAATCAAAGAAAATTTGAAAGAACGAAGGATACCAAGATGTCAAAGTGGTCTGGAGAAAAAAAAAGACCTCACTCCTTATGTCAGGGTGGGGAGTGAGGTCTGTAAAAGAAGTGAAAGCTGAGCGAGCTTTAGGAGAAGTCAAAGATCTACCTGATACCTATCCTAAATATAGAGAGCATTGAATAAACGGACCAGCCAAGAAGCAAACTCTTAAAACAATCCCAAAAATGTATCGCTAAAAAATGAACTTTCATCTTGAAATTCTCAGGTAAAACAAAGCTCTAAAAACTGTAAATAATACGATGTATTCTGATTTCTCTTTAACTATCAATATTTTGAACTACGAGATCTTTCCAGGATCTTTGAAAATACTCACACTCTGGTTCTTCTTTTGAGAAGAGAAATTGATGAGGGTTGTTCGATCCTTATGAAGGAATCCATAAGGATCGAACTGAAAGGATCACCTGTCTCAATTGACAGGCGATAGTTGAAATTACAGAGGCAGGGTGTAGACAGCAGCTTTAACGCCGTTGATACCAATCACTTCAATTGAGTTGGTTCCCTTGCGCAGACCCAATTTCTTTTTGTTATCTGCTTTGGCTGTGATGCTGTTGGGGGATGGTGACGGAACAATGAAATTGGCCGGCACGGTCACACCATTCACAATCAGGGTTGGGTTCGGACCGAAGTTTTCACCGCTCACAAAGAGCTGTTTCTTGTTAAAGCTGGCGGCGATAATTTTCACCGTTGACGTCACGGTCACGGTGAAGGTCACTTCACCCGTCTTGGCCGGAACACCATTGTCGAGTGCCCGCACCGTAATGGTGTAGGACCCGGCATCTCCGGTCTTGGGTGACAGATTGATCGTTCCCGTGCCGTTACCATTATCACTCAGGATGGCAAAACCTGGCGCCCCTGACAGTGACAAGGTATTGATTTGATTGAGGGTGGCCCGATCTGGATCGGTCACGCTCACATTCACGGTCTGGGTATTGCCTTCAGCGATTGAAACCGCGGCGATAGCACCAATAGACGGTGCCGTATTGACAACCACCGTCAGTTTAAAGCTCGCCGTCACGCTCAAACCCAGGTCGTTGGTTGCCGTCACGCTGACGTTAAACACGCCACCGTTGGCTTCGGTTGGCCGGAACTGGAACA
>DAOQNB010000831.1:0-3365 GCA_035335845.1 Acidobacteriota bacterium
CTTCATTTGTCTTCCGACGACGGTCAAGTGAACGCTTGACCGCAGTCAGTAAATACTGATCACGAGCTGCTTTATCACTCGTCAGATTTGCAGTATGGATTCGATAAAAAAGAGTTATTTCTGGGTGGGTGACGAGCTTTATTCCTTGCTCGCGGGTCCGCACAAACCAGTCAACATCCTCACTCTGTCGTAAATTGGAATCAAACAGCCCAACCCGATCAAAAACAGACTTTCGAATCAGGACACTGCCGACATTGACCGATGTCCAGGGCTCGGAAAATGGTTCGAAGTGGCGTGAGGTGGCATCCATCAGCCGCCAGAGTTGAATCTGCCCAACCACAATTTCAGCTTCGGGGTTGGCATCGAGCACGCCAAGCTGAGTTTCGAGTTTATCCACAGGCCAGAGATCATCGGCATCCAGAAAACCAATCACCGTTCCCTGAGCCACATTGATTCCAGTATTGCGGGCAGCGGCTGGGCCGCTGTTTGGTTGCTGAATCAACCGGACTCCAGCAAATGACTGCGCAATCGTGGCTGAATCATCGGTCGAACCATCGTCTATAACAATGATTTCAAAGGGTTTCAGGCTCTGCGATTGAAGGCTGGTCAGCGCTTCGGCCAGATACGGTGCAGCGTTATACACTGGCACAATCACACTTACCGTGAATTGATCTTGCGGCATATCCACAAATAAAGAGGAGTCTTTCAGTTGGGAGTTTCAAGTTACGAAGTTGAAAAATTTAGACGAGATAGCGCATGCTGGAAAGTGAAAAGTCCATCAATTTGTTCCAAATCTCCATTTCATCTCTCGAATGTCCAAATGCCAGCCCTCTCAAAACTGACAGTTCCGGTCGTTCTGATCATCTTTCATCGTCCTGATACCACCGCCCAGGTTTTTGAGCGAATCCGTGAAGCAGCACCAGCACACCTCTTTGTGATTGCTGACGGACCGCGCTTAACCCATCCGGATGACGCTCAAGCCTGTGCTGCCACCCGGGCCATCATTCAAAAAGTTGACTGGGACTGCACCGTCCACACCCGGTTTTCCGATGTCAATCTGGGGTGCCACCTCAATATCACAACTGGTCTGGATTGGGTGTTTGAACACGTGCCGGAAGCAATTATTGTGGAAGACGACTGCCTGCCGCATCCGACGTTCTTTCGGTTTTGCGCCGAACTGCTTGAACGCTATCGTGATGAACCACAGATAATGACCGTGTGCGGCAACAACTTTCAGTTTGGCCGAACCGTCACTTCTGATAGCTATTTTTTTTCACGCTATGCCCACACCTGGGGCTGGGCAACGTGGTGGCGAGCATGGGAAAAATATGACCTTCGCGCCCAGAAGTGGAATGAACTCAAAGACACAAACTGGCTGGTTGATATGCTTGGTGATCGGTATGCAGCTCAGTTTTGGGGAAACTATTTTCAGTGGATGACCGAAAGACCCTTTGCCTGGGATTATGCCGTTACCTTTGCGGCCTGGGTCCATAACGCCGTCAACATCCTGCCCAATCGAACGCTGGTTTCCAACATTGGCTTTGGCGATCAAGCCACGACGACCCGCCAAACCGATAGCGTGTTTGCGGCGATGCCAGCCTTTGAAATGGGGTTTCCGCTTCGACATCCAGCCGAAATCACACGCCATATTCAAGCCGATGACTTTACCGAGCAAACCATTTTCAGCCGCAAGGTGGGAAAGGTATTTGAAGCTTTTAAATCTCGGAAAAAACAATAGCGTTTATCAACCCTGCGAACCGCGCGAAATGCCAATTTTTCATTCATGACGACAGTTCTGCACATCCTGCACCAAATATCGTCCGGAGGAGGCAGCCGGGCAGCCATCCAGGTTGCCAGTGAATCATCCAGACAGTCACCGGTGTTGTGTCATCGGCTGGTCTCGCTGACGCCAGCCAATCCTCAGGCATTGAAGCTTGCCCAATCAGCCGGGTTGACGGTGCTCAATGCACCTTCGAATGAAACACTCTGGGCTGAAATTGCCGCTGCCGATGTGGTTCACGTCCATTTCTGGAACACACCGGAACTCTATCAGGTGCTCTCATCAGAGTTACCACCGTGCCGAATGGTCGTTTGGGTTCATATCGCCGGTGATAGCCCGCCACAGGTCATTATCCCGGAACTGATTGAATATGCTGACTTTGTCGTTGCCTGTAGCCCATACACCGCCAGACATCCGGTCTTTCAATCGGCTCTGGCTGATCAAAAAACGACTATGATCTTGGCCGGATGTGATCCGCATCGGCTGTCAGGATTTTCCCGCCAACCGCAGTCAACGTTCACCATCGGATATATCGGGACGGTGGATTTCATCAAAATGCACCCAGACTTTATCCGGCTGCACGATGAAATTGACCTGCCAGAAGTGAAAGTTGTCATCGTCGGTACTGGTGCCAGTTTCAAACGGGTTCAATCCCAAATTCAGCAAGCCCAACATCCAGAACGATTTGTCCTGTCAGGTCAGATTGAAGATGTCACATCGGTGTTTGAACAGTTGGATGTGTTTGGCTACCCGTTGTGTCCTGAAAATTATGCGGCAGCAGAACTGGTGCTCCAGGAAGCCATGCTGGCGGGTGTCCCACCGGTTATTTTTCCGTATGGCGGTGCTCGTGATTTGGTCGTGAATGGCCAGACCGGACTGATTGTGGCGTCTGAAGCCGATTATCCGAAAGCCATTGAGCGGCTCTATTTTGATCGAGAACTCCGACAGCAACTTGGTACAAATGCACAGTTGTATGCACATCAATTCTTTGGCGCCGACAAAACAGCCACTCAGTTCAATCGCCTTTACAAACAGTTGATAGAACGCCCCAAACGAGAGCGTCCAGCGCTGGACACGCTCCTCGAACGTCACCAGCCAGCCGCGTGGCGGGCGCTTAAAGCCCAATTCCCTGGCGCAGTTTCTTTTCTCTCGTCACTTGGCACCAGTGCACCGGCGTTCCAAACCAGTTTCTGGTCGTCAGATGTGAATGAACAACTGGCAGCGGAATCAGAAATCGCAACCAGTTCACCTGTTGTGTGCAACGCCAATGGCGGCGGAATCTGGCATTATCGGGCCTGTTTTCCAACAGATGGGTATTTGCGGTTGTGGTCAGGGTTGACCCTTGAAAAAAACGGGCGCGTGGCGCTGGCGGTGGCTGAATTGACCAAAGCCTGGGAATTTGGGTGCCGTCACTGGCGCGTGCAATGGTATCTGGCCCGTGCCGCAAACCACGCCGGCGCCACTGAACTGGCGGAAAAAGCACTTCAGATGGTGAGAGAAGCCAAACAAAATCAGAGCCTGGGGCAATCAAAGGGATGAGGGATGAAGGATGAGGGATGAAATAAAACCAATTCTTCAGCCCGAT
>DAOQNB010000832.1:0-3357 GCA_035335845.1 Acidobacteriota bacterium
AATTGAAGCTATCTTCCCAAAACTGGTTGAAATTCGCCGCGACCTGCACCGACATCCAGAGCTTTCCAATCGTGAAGTCCGCACGTCAAAGATTGTTGCAGAGCACTTAACCAACCTTGGCCTGGAAGTCACCACCGGCATTGCGCATCACGGTGTGGTCGGTATTCTGCGCGGGAAACAGCCGGGGCCAGTGGTGGCCGTGCGGGCGGATATGGATGCGCTTCCGATTCAGGAAGTTCGGGATGTGCCGTACAAATCCTGTGTTCCGGGCGTGATGCACGCCTGTGGGCACGATGTTCACACAACGATTGGTTTAGGGACGGCGGAAATTCTGGCGCATCGCACAAATGATCTGACCGGCACCGTCAAATTTCTCTTCCAACCGGCTGAAGAAGGCGCCCCGGTTGGCGAAGATGGCGGCGCCAAAATGATGATTCGCGAAGGCGTGCTGGAGGATCCTTCTCCCGAAGTGATTTTTGGCCTCCACGTCTATCCGCCGCTTGAAGCTGGCCAAATCGGTTATGTCGCCGGCCCGGCCATGGCTGGTGCCAGTCGGTTTGAGATCAAAATCAAAGGCAAAAAAGCCCACGGCGCCTATCCGCACACTGGCGTGGATGCGGTGCTGGTGGCCTCGCACACGGTTGTGGCGCTTCAAACGATTTCCAGCCGAATGGTCAATTCGCAGGATCCAGTGGTGGTTACGGTCGGAAGTATCCACGGCGGAAATCGAGGAAATATCCTGGCGGATGAAGTGGTGTTGATTGGAACAGTTCGAGCTTTAAGCGATGACGTGATGAACCAGGTTGAACACCGCATGCTTCAAATTTTAGCTGGGATCACGACCAGTTTTGGAGCTGAGTTTGAGGTGAACTTTGCGCGTCAGGTACCGGCACTGGTCAATGATCCATCATTAACCAGCCGAATGGTCCCAACCTTTGAGCGCCTGGTTGGGAAAGCCAACGCCATCAAAACGCCGCCGCGAATGGGCGCCGAAGATTTTGCGTTTTTTGCTGCCGCCCGCCCGTCGCTCTTTTTCTCGCTTGGCATTGCCAATCTCGAGCGCGGGATCACGGCTGGCATTCACACACCAGAATTTGATGTTGATGAAACCTGCCTGAAAACTGGGGTCGCCGCCATGGTGGAACTGGTTTTGGAGATAGGGCGAACACGACATGGCTGAAGACATCAGATCAAGATACTCAAAACCCCATCTCAACTCAGCTCCGGGAGTCACTTTCTTCAACCCCATATCTTCTTTCACTTACCATCTGACAAACCCAAATGTCAGGACGCCACTTATCCGGACAGGGCGATTATTCAAAAGTACCGGTTCGAACTTCCATTGATAGGCGGCTTCAAACGCCGCATCATAAAACTCAGGGGGACCGCTCACGGCACTGACATTGGTCACGTCGCCCTCAGAGGAAATATCAACTCGAACTTTGACGGTTCCCGTTATTCCAGCATCGCGTAACTCGGGTGGATAGATGGGTGATACGCTGTGCAGTGTCCGGATTGGAGGCATGCTACTGGGTCGCCGGTTTTCGATCAGCACATCACTGAGCCCACCTGAGGTCGTTGTAGGTGAGGTAGTTCGATTTTTTGAATTTTCAGATGTTGGTTCTGGCCGATCATTTGGATCAGGCGTTGGGGAAGTGGGCCGATTCTTTGATTTCAGGACAATCAGAGGTTTTTGAGTCTTTGTTTGCGTTTTTGATCCAGTCGTTTGTGAGGCGTGACCAGTCGTGACAGCCACAGAAATCATCAGCAACCAGGCTGTTATTTGAATTCGACACCAGATTCCACGGCGCATAAATTTTACCCCTCTCTTTTCAAGAATCATTTAACTTTGGTTTTCCGAAATCCAGGTCTGTATGGGACTCAGAGTCTAACTGGTGCATCACACCAGCAATCTTCAACCACCATACCCGGCAACGAGCGGAAAGACAATTCGTTTTCCCCTGCCTGACCGACCATGAGCATTGCGAAAACCTATAGTGAAAACCGGAAAGTCAGGATTCCAGTTACTTTTACAGGTTCATTATTCAATAACGTAGGCTTAAACTTCCATTGCAATGCAGCCTGGACCGCAGCCTCATGCAATTCAGGTGGTCCACCTTCCGCTTTTGCTTCAATGACATCACCCGTCTGTGAAATCAGGATTCTCACAACCACATCGCCTGAAATTCCAGCGTTGCGTGCTTCACGAGGGTAATCAGGGGTTACTTTGTAGATAGCATTCCCGCGAATAACTCCGTTATACCGCTGGTTTTCGGCGTTGGATGAGTCAGTTTGAGTAGTGTTGGAAGAGTTTTCTTTTGCGGGAGTCTCATCCGTTGTTTTTTTCACGTCACCGGGTACATCGGTGTTTTGTTCAGGGCTGGGGGTCATCTTTTGGATAGGCGCTACCTTTTTACGTTTTGATTGAGTACGACGACGTTGTTTTTGCCCAAAGCTAGTGGCAGTTACCAATCCAACCTGCGTAGCCTCAATCACAAGCAACAGGCACATAAAAATTAAAAACTGATACCTCTTTTCACGACGCATACAACAGAACTCCTGGGTTGAAAATTCGATTGTTCAAAAGCTAACAAGCCAAGGTACTTGCAATTCAACAGGTGCATAACACTGCAAAACTCAAAATACCTTACCGGGCGCTCTCCGAAAAAACAACCTTTTTTTGACTACACAAGACATCCCCAAACAAGGAGTTGCGGTTATAGATCTTCAGAAAAAATTATAGCCTTCAAACGAAAAAGGAAAGATGGTTTTCAAAACCACCTTTCCTTTTTATTTGATTCGAATTTGGCAGACAACCTGAGATTAGTTCTGGAACGTCGGCTCTGGTTTTTCTGGTTCGTCTTCTGGTGCCCACGAAAGCGCCTGGGGTAACACACCGACCGAAATATAATCTGGATTGTCAAGATTGAGCGATTTCCCTAACTCTTTCGGGTCAGTTTCGATGGTTTGCTGCCACAACCGATGACCCAGCAAAATCAGGGACGTACCAACCGGCGCTGTGTAGTCATCAGGGGTAAAATTTGGGTTCAGACTCGGGGCTGGATGCGGCATCGGAAAGATATCTGAGGGGTCTGTTTCTTTCCGATTTCGTTTGGAAGATTCACCCTGGGAAATCGGCATTTGCTCAACCAGCATATCCGTTGTTTTGCGTTCAAACCGGGGCAGAAAATCAGACAACTTTGGTCTTTCCAAACCTGAAAACTGGAAATGTTTCACCCCAGCAAACGGCTGGTTTGAAAAAGCAGCCGCAAGCTGGATTGGCTCAGTTCTGACGGGTTTAACCCACAAGGCAGGGGTCATCCCAACCCAGACGGCCACGGCGGCCCCAATACCCAC
>DAOQNB010000833.1:0-3349 GCA_035335845.1 Acidobacteriota bacterium
CATCGTCACTGGGACCGAAACCAAACCAGGCCATAAGTCAGTCAGTTGCCTCAGATTTATCACAACCCGTTGCGAAAATCTGGCTGGCTGGCTTTGGAGCCCTGCTGTGTCTTATCAGCTTCCCCATCATCTGGTTTATCACTCAACGGCCACAGAATTCTGTGCCGTTGAGCAATAATCAATCATCTGTTTCACCCCAATCACCACGTCCACCTGCCCGTTCAAACCCAATCAACGAGGTCCAGGAGAACTCCAAACCAACACCAACCGCACCAGTATCAGCCAGTTATCCTGACGTACAGCAGCAACTCGAATCGGTATCAGCCGTGGTTACGCACTCTCACCTGATTACATTCTCATCTCAACTCGTCACAGACGTACAGGCCTGTATTCCTTCAGTCCTGGTATCCCCTGTGGAACTCAATTCGGAAGAAAAACACCTGATCCAGATGACATTTACGCATCGAGGGATTCAACCGCTGGTGGGGGGATTGATTCTGGCTTCCCGGCAACTGGCTTCAGGGTCTTCACCTCAATCCCGCTGGGGGCTTCCGCCAAAAATTCTGCGATCCTACCGTGTTGCCATAACGGGATCACAGACCTCAGAAACAGACCTGGCGGCACTCTATATTCGAGATGTATGTGTGGTTTTTGACGCTCAAGATATCTGGCTGGCGCTGGCCTGTTACGGTCAGCCACTCTGGCGAGTGGCCACAGTACGGGCACTGCTCGAAACCAAAGATCCAGACCGGCAGCTTCGAACTGACCTTTGGAAGTGTTATCAGGCTGGGATCATCAACCAGGAAGAATGGCACCAACTCTGCTGGATTCTGGCGGCCAGCACCATTGCCGAACATCCAGCAGCCTATGGCCTGACTGGGAAACCGTTATCAGCGCAATTGTAGAACTGAAAACTGTGGGCTGAAGCGCCTGGGAATTGAGATCCAGGCCCTGAGCCCAACCTCTTCCCCGAGGTTCTTCAGCCCAAATCTCTTTGTGTGGAGTTCGTTCAGTCAGGACTTGCGCAGTAACCCCATGAGAACCTCCCGAATGCGGTCATTTGGCGCGACATCAATTGGGGTTTTTCCTTCCTGATTCTTCACTGTCAACTCTGCGCCATTCACAAACAGATATTCGGCAATCTCCACCTGCCCGCTCATGGCGGCCCAATGCAGGGGTGTTTCTTCATCCTCGTCATGGGCCATCACATCGGCACCATGAATAATCAGGAGTTCAACCACATCGCGAAATCCACACCCGGCGGCAAAAAAGAGTGGCGTGTTCCCATAATTGTCAGGCTCGTTCACCCTGGCCCCTCGATGGAGAAAAACACTAACCAGTGACCCGCTCCGTCCAAATCTGGCGGCCTCGTGCAGCGGAATGCGGCCTTCGTTGTTGCGGGCATTGACGTCAGCCCCCTGCGAAATCAACAAGTCAGCAATATTTTTTCGTTTTCCGCGTGCCACCCAGTGTAACGGCGTATTTCCGTCCTTATTTTTAATATTGACGTTGGCACCGCGTGAGACCAGATATTGAGCCACTGCATAATGCCCATTATAAGAAACCAGATGCAGCGGTGTATCACCGTCATTATCCCGCACATTGGGATCAGCTCCGCTGGTAATCAATAATTCAACCAGATTGCGGTAATCCCAATAGGCAGCCGAATGTAATGGTGTGCTGCCCTTCAGATTGCGGACATTGACATCTGCACCTTTTTTAATCAGCAACTCCGGGATGGTTTTTTGATCGTTCCAGTTATCCCAGGCCGTGATATGCAGGGCTGTGTTTCCATCCTTATCCCGAGCATTGATGTCAGCTCCATGAGTAATCAACAACTCAGCGATTTCACGTTTCCAGGCTGAATAATGAAGCGGCGTCTTCCCAAACTCATCACAGGCGTTGACGTCCGCTCCCATTTGAATCAGCAGGCTGGCAATTTCACGGTATTTGGTGGCAGCATCATCGTCATCAGAGTTGAGCACATTTGATTTTGTCGTTTCCGAGATTTCACGATTCCAGGCCCAGTGCAGTGGGGTCTCGCCCAGCTCACCTTTGGCATTGACAAGATTGGGATTGTGTTGCAGTAACTCACGAACTTTTGCCACATCGCCTAACTGAGTTGCCTCTAAAATCACGCTGTCCAACATTATGATAAACCCTTGCCTAACTTGATTTTATAAAGATTCGCCGAACAATTTGAGGAGCTATGAATCGTACCAGCCTTGCACCCTCTCCACACAATCCACAGATTGAACCGGCTGGAAAGAAGCGTCAGGCAAGAAGGATCGCTGAATTCGAAATCTTGTCTCAGAATAGTTACAAATAATTTTCAGGATATTCAAGGCATGAACGACAGTGTTTGGCTAGAAAATTTGCATAAATCATTTGTTTTGGCAAAAGGCTGGGCTTTTCGCCGGACGTACAGTGAAATCCTGGCCGTTGACCACATCAGCCTTGCGGTTCCGGAAGGCCAGTCAGTGGCGTTTATCGGCCCCAATGGCGCCGGGAAATCAACCACCATCAAGATGCTGACCGGGATTTTGCGTCCGACTTCAGGAACCGCCCGGGTCCTGGGAGTTGTGCCCTGGGAACAGCGGCAAAAGCTGGCGTTTCAGATTGGCGTGGTTTTTGGGCAACGGTCTCAGCTCTGGTATCACCTGCCCCCCTCGCACACACTTGACCTGCTGGCCAAAATTTACAACCTCACGCCGACTGAGTATCAGGCCCGTCGCGCTATGCTGATTGACCGGTTTGGACTGGGGGCCTTTCTGGACACTCCGGTGCGAAAATTGTCCCTTGGCCAGCGAATGCGCGCTGAAGTTGCCGCCAGTCTGCTCCATCAGCCAAAAGTCTTGTTCCTGGATGAACCCACCATTGGCCTTGATGTCATTGCACGGCAGGAATTGCGGGATGTCATTCGCGAATGGAACCAAAAAGAAGGGGTTACGGTGTTTCTCACCAGCCACGATGCCGGAGATATCGAACAGGTCGCCAAACGGGTCATTATCATTAACCATGGACGGGTCGTGCTGGATGATAAAGTTTCAAGCATGCGGCGTCAGTACCTGGGGGCCAAAATCCTTGATGTCAAATATCAGGAGCCTCCCCAGCCCTTTTCACTCCCCGGAGTCACCCAATTAAAAAGCAGTGGCTATGCGCTCAAACTGGAAATTGACACCCAACTTATTTCGATTGAACAGGTCATCCATGAGGTGCTCAAAGCCGGGTCAGTGGCGGACATTGCGATTGAAGACCCTCCACTTGAAGAGGTCATTGCCCATATCTACAACCAGGAATAACTGAATGAAGAATGAAGAATGAAGAATAGAGAAAGAGCTTGGTTCTT
>DAOQNB010000834.1:0-3340 GCA_035335845.1 Acidobacteriota bacterium
CTGTGCTGGTTTTTGGTAGATGTTAGCGTCCAGTCCACACTTGTTTTACCGCAAAAATGACCACAGCACCCCAAGTGACCCGAGGTAGCCAAGCCAGAGTACCACTGGCACGAGGTACAATTTTTTTCGGGGATGGACCACGCTCAGGCCGTACCCAGCCAGCAGGATAAACATCAGCGAAAAAATGTCACATTCCTGCAGCAGGTCCAATGTCCACGCCGGAACTGAATCTGTCGCCAGAAACGCCAGATTCCTCGCAATATAGCCTCCTTTCACCAGTTCGGGCAATTCAGGACGTTTGAGCGTGACGACAACCCAGGAAAGAACATACTCAACTACACTCACGGTCAGGTACGAATAGGCCGTGACCGAAATATACAGCGAGAGTTGAGAACTGCCGCCCAGAACAATGCAGGCGGTAAAGAAAAAGGCGGCAATCAAAAAAATCTTCGCCGGCTGGAAGAGAAAGGGGAGGTAGTACTCCAGATATTCCCGGGCAAAAGTATTGCCTTTGACCCGGAGTTCAAAATCTTTCCTGGCTTGCGGGCTGAGCTGATTGACCGTGGTTCCGCTTTGTTCAAGTACCAGCTCCGCCCGTGCCCATTCGATCTGATAGCGAGTATAGGGCACGGCTGACTCAAGGGCTTTTGTCCCCAGAAATGACACTCCACACAGGATCAGGATTGGAACAAGTGGTGCGGCTGACAGCTTCAGATCGTTAAAAGTTGCTTCCGGGCTAAAAAACATCAACCCCAGGCGTTTGAAGTGACCGTGTTGTTTGACCAGACCAGCGGTATCTTTTTGACCTTCAAGGAAATACGCCAGGTGCAAATCGGCGGCCACCCACCATCCAAGGGTGAAAAAGGCAAATGACGCCCAGAAGGCAGCCTGGATCCAGAGTGGACACACAAAAGAAGCAACTGAAAGAACAGAAAAAGTAATGGCAAATGTAATAACCACCGGTTTCAGTCGGGCGGGTTTTTCGTCAGTTGGTGGATCAGTACCCAGCACCGCCGCGCTCAGACACACGACCGAAACCAGCGGCAGACCGACCAGGATGGTCAACAACGGAAACACATCCGGCTGGACAAACTTCCCGCGAACCACCAGCCCAACCACGTATGGAACCCCTGACACCACCATTGCCAGGATCAACCAGCCAAGCGAACCTTTGAACAGATTGCCCATGATTGATCGCGGATAGGTGTACCAGCGCCAGACTGAAAACCCTTCGTTTGTAATCATTCGCGGGACGGATGAAACCAGGGCAAACAGGCCAATCAAATACGATAAAACCCCCCAGGCCACCGGCGCTTTGATGAACAGATTGCGCAGTTCAGGCAGCAGAAACAACGGCACAAAGGCCAGTGCCGGGAGCAGCGCCTGGATCAATTGTTGTGGGCGGCGAATCACAACCTTGATCGGGTAGGGCCAGTTTGCAGCCCGTGCTTTTTGGGTACTCGCTCCGGCATCCGTCCGAAACCGACGCAGCCACTGATTACGATTGGCCATCCAGATCGTGAGTGCGGTGACCCCCAACAAACCTGCCAGATTCAGGCACAACCCGATCACCCACGAAAGCGAGCCGGAAGCCATCAGTTTGACCACCAACCCTGGTGCCAGGTACTGAAAGAGTGATGACTTGAGCAACGTGACCACCGACGTCGCATATTCAGAACCAATCACGACTGGAAGCAGGCTCAAGGAAAGGCCAAACCCAAGTGCCGCCAGAAAAGCAGACCCCGGCTGACGCCATCCCGACGGAACCACTTTCCAGCTCACTATGGTTAAAATTGTCTGAATCATGGCGATGGTCAGCATCATCAGGCCGGTGCCGCCAGTTGCCCAGAACGGGCTGCTCCACCAGTACCCAAAATGACGGGCGACCGCCAAAAAAAATGGCAGAAAGACAAGCCAGAGCGGAGAGAACAGCGTGGTTTCCACCAGCGTCAGCCAGACCGTGGATGTCGCCGTCACCGGATAGACTTCGGTCAGGCGCAGATTTTTCTCTAACGTATAGCCTTGAAATCCTTCAAATCCGACACTGAGGAAAACCCCGGCCAGCACCAAAATCGTGGCTGATCCAGGCAACAGGAGGGTCACTCCAGTCGGTTCCGGGACCAGGTGCTGGATCAACCCCTGTGACAGGGTGAAGACCAGCCAGCCAACTGCCCAGGTCATTATCGCACCAGGAACCAGGAAGGGATGAAACCGACGTTGGTTTTGATCGGTGCGGGTAATAATTGTTTTTGAAAGCCGATTGAGCTGACCCACACACAGGAAGTACACCAGAATGGCCAGATGATTCGGAGATGATTCAGATGGATTAGAAAGAAACGGCTGAACGGGTCGTGAAAGTGGTTGAGCAGACATGGCTATTGCTCCGTCATTTTAAAGAAAGCATCTTCAAGCGACGCTTCCTGGAGTTGACGCTTTAACTCTTGCGGGTGAGCGACGGTAATCAACCGTCCTTTGTTGAGAATCGCCACGCGGTGGCAATAGCGCTCAGCCATGTCGAGCAGGTGGGTGCTGAGCAGGATGGTTTTTCCAGCTTCGGCCATGCTGGTCATCCAGACTTTGATTTCTCGGGCGGCGTAGGGATCAAGACCATTGGTAGGTTCATCGAGGATATAGATCTTCGGATCGTGGATCTGGGCGTGAGCCAGCGCGAGTTTTCGCCGCATGCCCAATGAATAACTGGTTGGATACTGATGGATCACTTCCTCCAGTCCGTGCTGGGCAATCACCGTTCGCAGGCGATCAGCCCGGCTGGCAGGTGACAGACCGTGCATTCGACCTGCCATTTCCAGTGTTTCATAGGCGGTCAGGTACTCAGGAAAATGGGTTGCATCCGGGACATACCCGACAATTCGTCTCAGGGAAAGAATTTCATTTTCTTCAACTGAATGCGGATTCAACCCCCCGATGGTACAGGTGCCGCTCGTGGGCCGGATGAGCCCCATCAACAGGTTGATAGTGGTTGTTTTTCCCGCGCCATTTGGACCCAGAAACCCGAAAATTTCACCGGGTTGAATATGTAAGTTCAAACCCTCAAGTGCTTTAAATGAGCCGTAGGCTTTTGAGAGATTGTCGATTGAAATTGTAGAATCGGTGGGAGTCATATGCAAATCCTGATGATCTGAAAGAAATCTGGCACTCGTCAGTGGTTGTCCCAAACCAAAAGCAGTAGTTTGGAAACGGAGAGCGGGTGTAGCAGTGCTTGACATCTGCTACACCCAAAGTCAGGCGAACCTATTTGAAAATCGAATTTAACACACAACCCAACAAGCACGCACTGCGTTCCCCTGGCGGAGCATACAAATAGCAGGCACGTTCACAG
>DAOQNB010000835.1:0-2034 GCA_035335845.1 Acidobacteriota bacterium
CGGCCAACACCGCCGTCACGTGGCAGGTCAATGGTGTCACTGGCGGCAATGCGACAACTGGCACGATTACCGCCAGCGGGTTGTACACGGCCCCGGCTGCGGTTCCAGCCGGCGCCGTTACCGTCACGGCCATCAGTCAGGCCGATTCATCCAAACAGGCCAGTGCCACGGTGACGGTGACGGCACCGCCACAAACGGTCACTGTTACAATCAATCCAGCTTCAGCTTCCGTTGCGGTGGGTGCCACTCAGCAATTTACCGCCACGGTCACCGGTTCGGCCAACACCGCCGTCACGTGGCAGGTCAATGGTGTCACTGGCGGCAATGCGACGACTGGCACGATTACCACCAGCGGGTTGTACACGGCGCCAGGGGCAATTCCGGCGGGGACTGTGACCGTCAGAGCCGTGAGCGTGGCTGATCCGACGAAAAATGCCAGTGCCGGCGTGAACTTCGTTGATCCACAGGCGATATCGGTCGGTCGTTTCCTGGAACAGGCCACGTTTGGACCGACACCGCAACTGACGGCCTATGTCAAACAGGTTGGCATTCAGCAGTACCTGGACGAACAATTCAACGCTCCTGAGTCGGTCTATCCGAACGGCATTGCTTCTTCTCAAGGAGAAATGACCGATCAGTTCATGTGGCACATGCTGACCGGTCAGGATCAGCTTCGCCAGCGAGTGAAATATGCCTTGAGCGAAGTCATCGTCATTTCGCGCAACAAGAACTATTACCCCAATATGCTGATTCCCTGGCAGCAAATCCTGAGCAAACATGCCTTTGGCAACTACAAAAATCTGCTCAAGGAAATGACGCTCGATGCCTCGATGGGGAATTTCCTGGATATGGTCAACAGCACCAAACCGGGTGTGGCCGGTGGCGCCAACGAAAACTATCCACGTGAATTGCTCCAGCTCTTCAGTATCGGCCTGTACCAGCTCAACCCGGATGGGTCACAGAAACTCGATGGAAACGGCAAGCCAATTCCAACCTATACCCAGACTGACATCCGGCAACTGGCGCTGGCCCTCACCGGATGGACCTATGCCACGGCAGGCGGCACACCACAATCACCAAACCCGAATTATTACCCCGGGCCGATGGTGCCGTTACCGGCCTATCACGACACCTCGTCAAAGACCTTTCTGGGGCAGACACTCCCGGCCAATCAGACCATGCAGAAAGATCTCGATGATGTGATCGAAATTGTTTTCAATCACCCAAATGTCGGGCCGTTTATTGTCACCCGGCTGATTCGCTACCTGGTGACCAGCAATCCAACGCCCGGTTATGTGGCACGAATGTCCGCGGTTTTCAATGACAACGGACAGGGTGTACGGGGCGATATGAAAGCTGTCGTCCGGGCAATCCTGCTTGACCCAGAAGCCCGCAACGACAATCCAGGTAATGATTTCGGGCGGCTGCGAACACCACTTCAGCATCACATTGCCTTGCTGCGTGTGCTGGGCGGCACCCTTTCCCAACCATCGCAAATTGCCTATGCCTACACCAATATGGGCGAGAGCATTCTGGATGCACCATCAGTTTTTGGCCATTACTCACCCGGCTTCCGCGTTCCGAAACAATCTCCACCGCTTTTTGGACCGGAATTTCAGATTTACGGCCCTGGTGAACTGGTCAATCGGGCCAATCTGCTCTGGAACTGGATGAATTATTACCAGACCGGAATTTGGGACTTGCAGTGGCTCTTCACACTCGGCAGCGATCACGTGGCCTGTGTCAATGCGGTTGATAATCTGTTGCTCTATGGACGGATGTCACCTGGGTTGCGCCAACAATTGCTGACCGCCTTGCAAAGCTCCCAGGCGGCTGGCGCCGATGCCAAGATGCGTGCCTTAACCGTGCTCTATTTGACCGCGATGTCGAGTGAATATCAGGTGGCACATTAGGGCTGAAAAACCCTCGGGCTCAGGGCTTGGGGCTGAAGACTCGCAAGCTCGGGGCAATCGAAGGGATGAAAAACCCTCGGGCTCAGGGCTTGGGGCTGAAGACTCGCAAGCTCGGGGCAAT
>DAOQNB010000835.1:2134-3338 GCA_035335845.1 Acidobacteriota bacterium
CGAAGGGATGAAGGATGAGGGATGAAATAAAACCAACTCTTCAGCCCGAAGTCTTCATCCCGAGGTTTTCATCCCGAGGTTTTCAGCCCGAAGTCTTCATCCCGAAGTCTTCAGCCCGAGGTTTTCAGCCCGAAGTCTTCAGCCCCCAGTCCTGGATTTTTCAGCCCTAATTCGAAAGAGGTGATTTGATGCAGAACAATATTTTTTCCCGACGCAATTTTCTCAAACTTACCGCCAGTTCCGGTCTGCTTGCGGCACTCGGACAATTTAACCTGGTTGAAGCCGCCCAGGTTCAGGATTACAAAGCGCTGGTTTGTATTTTCCTGTTCGGTGGAAATGACGGTCATAATACGGTCATCCCGATGGCTACCAATGAATATAATGCCTATTTGGCCAAACGAGGGAGCCTGGCGCTGACCGGGAACAAGCTCCTCCCGATTACGACCACGACTGGGGGCCAATACGCCCTGAATTATGGAATGGTCGAGTTACAAACGCTCTTTCAGCAAGGCAAACTGGCGGTGATGGCCAATACCGGGATGCTGAATCAGCCGACAACCCAGCAACAATATCAGCAAAGCACGGTGCCACTGCCGACCCAGCTTTTTTCGCACTCTGACCAGATTGTTCAAATGCAGGCAGGGATTCCCAATGCCTCAGCCAGCAGTGGTTGGGGTGGGCGTATCGCTGATTTGATGCAGCCAAACAACGCCAATACGACTTTTCCGACCTCTATTTCATTCAACGGGTCGGCCCTCTATGTGGCCGGGCAGGCTGTTCCGGCGACCAACTTGCAGCCCGGCAACAGTCTGGCCCAGTACGCACTCAGCAATGGCTATCCACAGGCGGCGGTTGATGCCCGAGCCAATGCCCAGGTACAAATCGCGTCTCTGGCCAATAGCAACCGACTCATCGCGGCGGCTGACAAAGTGATGCGCGACACCCAGCAACTCAACACCATCCTGCAAGGTGCTGGTGGTGGAACACTGGGGACGGTTTTTCCCAACTCAACGCTGGGGAATCAACTCAAAGAAGTCGCCCGATTTATCAACCTTCGCTCCCAGACCGGCACCGGTCGCCAGGTCTTTTTCTGTGGCCTGGGCGGGTTTGATACGCACAGCGGGCAAGATTACCAGCAATGGGATTTGCTGCAGCAAGTCAGTCAGGCCATGAAGGCATTTTATGATGCAACAGTGGAAATGGG
>DAOQNB010000836.1:0-3336 GCA_035335845.1 Acidobacteriota bacterium
GGTTGAAGACATTGGGCTGAAGACTTCGGGCTGAAAATACCAGGGCTCAGGGCTTGGGGCTGAAGACTTCGGGCTGAAGACTTCGGGCTGAAAATACCAGGGCTCAGGGCTTGGGGCTGAAGACATTGGGCTGAAAAAAACGGGTTTAATACCCCAAGCCCGAAGTCTTCAGCCCGAGGATTCTTCAGTCCAGACTGCAAGGCATTTCTTGTCCTGCCAGAACTGTTCGAGCGTCATTTTGGGATCTCCAATGACAGAAATGTGCAGTGGGCTGAGCCGGATACTGATTGCGTGGGACGCCTGCCCCTGCCAGCTTCCGATATCCACCACTTCTTTGCCATTGAGCTTGAGGTTCTTTCGCTGAAGATACTCCAAAATCGCTGGAACCTGCAGGTCAACGCCCGTGGTGGCTTCAGCATGTGGGTTTCTCAGTGTTTTGGCGGTCGAGATCAGTTCGGACAAATCCTCTGGATGGGCAGCGAAGTGGGCTTCATAGCTTCGATAATAAATTGTTTCCAGAGCGTCTTCCTGAGTGACAAATTCGCCATCAATGACATAGCCGATTTGCCACATTCCGTCTCCGTATTTGTGGTTCCACTCGCGCTGGCGGGCAGTTCGCTGTTTGATCCCTCCGGCACGTCCAATGCGGCGTTCGACAACTTTCCAGGGCATAAAAAAAGAGCCTCTCAATTTTTTAGATGTGAGAGGCCCAAGCATAAAGGATTTCAGTCAAAACTGACAGTTAGAAGAAAGAAGGAGAACCAACACATTTACAGATGAAGTATGAATGATGAAACCAACTGAACCTCACATCCTCACCCCAGGCAAAACCTGAATATATCAAGGACTTCTATATATGCCTGAGCCTTTAGCTCAGCAACCAGGTGATACAATTGGCTAAATTTTCTCAGTCATTCATACTTCAATTTCTAGGTACGCTCACAGGCCCGCAACTCACGTTCGGCCAAAAACCCGGCGCCAATACAGATCAACACATAGATGTGAAAGACAACCGCCAGAGCGCTGCCCAGGAAAGTGTAGAGCAACCCGTCCAACGCATAGAGCGCTACCCCTGGTACAAACCCCCAGTAGGACCGATGACGAGCCAATACACCAAAAAACACAAAGAGCCCGGCGACCATCACATCTAAAAAGATTGACACCACCATTCCAAGCGGACCGGTAAACATCCGAAATCCAGCATCAATAATCTGGGTTGCCGCCAATCCAAGGACAAAGCTGACATCACCGCCCAGGTGCTGAATCACTGAATTGATCAATGACAGACCAGCCACCCAGAAAAACCAGTTCCCACCATTGTGAATCCGCTTGAGGAGCAATTCCTGCTTTACAGGATCAATGAGCGTCACTGAAACCGGGTCCGGCTGGTATCCGGCATAGTTTGCGGAAACAGGTTGTTGATATGAATAGGGTTGTTGCTCCATAGCGATGGCTCCTCACCAGATGACAATTAGTTACATTTGGCCAATGCCTGCTGCAGAAACCTGTCGAGACCACCAGTCTCACGCAACGAGAGCAACTGATCGGCAAACTTCACCTTGAGCTTTGGCTTGATCACTTTCATAGTGGCGTATGCTTTGAGAATTCCATCAACCCCGGCCCGGTTCACAGCCACAAGATCACTCGCTTGATCGGGATGTTCCACAATGAACCGGGCCTGGCTGAATATGAAGTGACCAAATAAAAAGGTCGATTCGTCAGAATCAAGATCATTTTTCTCAGTGGCTAAAACGTCAGTACAAACCGTCACCGTCACATCCGGAGCATCTGCCAGCCAGGAAAGAACCTCGCTGGCCATCTTCTTTGAGTCCGAATGATATGGATTGCTTTCCATGCGATTGATGAGGGCAATCATTTTGGCTTTTTTTTCTGGTGAGGTTGGTTTTTCGGCCAAAAGCGCAGTGCTGCCAGACAGCACCAAAACCAGGCACCACCCCCAGACCATTCGACGAATAAAACGCATGATCTTTCTCCGAACGTTGCAAAGTGCCTGCGATCAGGCTGAAATGAGAACTTCAACACTTTCAACCCAGCCTGTATAAAGCGCTGTCAGCCAGTGGCTCATAAAATTCAGGGACGGTGTTGACAATTGGTTGAAATCAATGGCCAGTGCGGTCCGTTGTTTCCGGCTTTCGATGGTATCCATCTCAAGCAAAAGCTCTTCGACCTCTTTGACATCCAGATGCCAGGGATGGTCACCATCAATTTTTAAAGCGCCAAACCACAACAAAATCGAAGCACTCATCATTGGGGTCAATGGCTGATTATTGGCAAACAAGAGACCCATCAGAAAATTTGAATTGAACTGGACTTTTTCATTTCCAATCGGATCTTCCCATTCAATTGGCTCCTCCAGCTCAAAGAGCCCGTTTTCACGCATTTCGCTGGCAATCCCCGCGAGTTCAACCTGCCAGGCAATCGCCTGCATAAACAGCTTTCCACCCAATGTCGTTGCCGGCTCCAGATGTGAAACCAGCCAGTGCTCAATTTCAGCCGGGATGGGGTATGACATAGATCGAAAACACCCAAATGGCTGACACGATGGATTGACCGGGCAGGATTTGCATTTGGTCCGGAAATTTAAGAGTCCAGCCGCTTCAGCTCGCAGTTCAACAAAGGGAAATGGTTGGATTTCGATGCCGGTTGGTGTCACTCGCCGAAAAGTGACTGACAAGGTCAATGGATTCAACTGGTTTTGATGGGCAAAAGCTGCCATTTCATTTGAGAGGTGATGGGCACGGATTTTGGAATCGAGGACTCCGGTTCCATATTCGAGATCACCTTTTCCCAAAAACATTTTGACTTCACAAGGATAGTGAACAACGTAATCAAGCGCCACAAGCGTTCTCCTTCGCATCTAAAATTTTTTTACTGATTTACCGCGGGGCTGATCACGGGTTAGAAAAACCGGGATGGTTTCTTTCAAGCCGTGCGTGACGGCATATAACTCTTCAATTTGTGTGCCAGAACTTGTTCAAAAACCTGACTTGCTTTCTAAGCTTCAACAAACAAAGAACTTAGACTTTATTTTCAATCAATTAGTTACCGTCAAACAGCTCTTTATTGGCATTCAAAGCCTTATTATTTTAGCTTTTTGGTTAAAACTTTTAACCAAAAGGTTAAAGTGAGGGCTGAAGACATCGGGCTTGGGGCTGAAAATACCAGGGCTCAGGGCTCAGGGCTCAGGGCTTAGGGCTGAAGAAAATGGGCTGAAAAAAACGGGTTTAATACCCCAAGCCCAATGTCTTCAGCCCGATGTTTTCAGCCCGATGTTTTCAGCCCGATGTTTTCAGCCCGATGCCTTCAGCCCAATTT
>DAOQNB010000837.1:0-3332 GCA_035335845.1 Acidobacteriota bacterium
GGACTGAGTAAGTCGTGGTCGAACTGGGTGAAACGGTAAAGGTCAGGGGGCTGCTTCCAGTTTGGGTGCCGCCGCCATTGTTGAGGGTCACACTATAGGGTGGAGTGCCGCCCGTCACGGTCACGGTTACCGTTGAATTGGACCCAGCGCAAATTGTGCCTCCACCCGTCACGGCGCCAGTAATCGTTGAACATGCTGGCGCATAGTTGATATTTGCTGCCAACTGAATAATGGCTATCGTGTTTGAAGCCCAACTCATTGTGGTCGAAGATCCCACTGCCGGTTTGATGCTGGTCACATAGCGACCAATCCCCCCGGATGGTGAAACGATGGAAAGATTGGCTCCATGAACCATCGCCTGCCCAGCCCCAGGGGTTGCAGTTATGGCACCACTATTGACAAAACAGTCAAATAAATCAAAAACCAGATCATTAGCGGTGGTGGTCAGGAGCGTCAGCGTGGAACCAACACTGGTCCCGGTTGCGGCATTGTTTAAGGTACCGTCAATTGGTGTTGTCTGGTCTACATTTTGAAATGTTTGTGCGGTAAGGACCGTATTGACGGCAGTTGAAAAACCAGTCACGGTGATCGTCCGGGTGTCGCTTGAGGTACTGGTGCCAAGTGCCAGCGACCAGATGGAATCCATTGCAAATCCATCGTTTTTTTGAACAGCCATGGTCATAACTGACGCCCCAAAACTCACTGAGCCAATCGTGGTACTGGTTGCATTTGAAGCTGTTACCACCAGCAACCGATTTGTCCCCGGCGGAACAGTGTAGGTCAGGCTTGTCACGCCTGTCACTTGCGCCGGCGCCCCCAAAGCAGTTACGCCAGTAAATGAAGGTGAGGTTGAGCCATTCTCAAAAGCGCCAATGTCTACGATACCGTTAAACCGGTTGAACCCAATGCCGCGCTGGTCACTGGCGAGAGATGAGGCAGATGTGTTATCGCCCAGATTGATGGCCAGTTCCGGCACCGTGGCAAGCAGCGCGTGGGTTTGTGTTGGACCACCGTTGTTGGTAAGCGCACCGAGGTTGACCACCTTGGGTGAGGCGGTCGTGCCGACTTGTGAAGCCGTGCTTGAATCAAAACCGCCACCGCCATCGGCGCCAATCACAGAGTTTACAGCCGTAAACGTACCGGTGCCATTGGTCCAGCTTGTATCATCCGCCGTGGTACCAGTTGGACCATTAAAGTTTCCAACCACCAGTGTATTGGTGAGGGTGACTGAGTTACCAGACAGGCTGCGGATGCCGCCACCAGAGGAGCCAGAGGCACACCGATTGTTGGTCATGGTGCAGTTGGTCATGGCCAGCGAGCTGACTGAAGCAACTGAAATGCCGCCGGCATTACCGGCCCCAGAACTATTGCCAGAGATGGTGCAGTTGCGAAACGTGCCTGCCGTATATGTCAGGTTCACGCCTCCGGCGCCGCCGCCAGTTACAGTGTTGCCGGAGACGGTACTGTTTGTCATCAATAGTGTCGAGATGGGGGACGGTGCCACAGAATTCATACGGACACAGACGCCACCACCCAAACTAGAGGCTGCCGTGTTTCCTGAGATAGTACAAAAGTTGATCACCAGCGTAGCCCCAGTCGTGCCTTCAGCATTGACCCCTCCGCCCTGGCCGCCAGCACTACAGCCGGAAATGGTGCAAAAGTTGAGCGTCAACGCAGAATCAGTGACGCTGATGGCCCCTCCGTTGTCCGAGGTTCCAGTTCCCGGATTGCCGTTGGTCATTGTCAACCGGTTGATGGTGAGTGAAGCGGCGCCCGAGGCATTGGTGACGGTGAAAATTCGAAAGTTTGCCGCCACCCCGCGTGTCACCGTCAATGTCCCGGAGGTTGGCCCATTGATGGTAATGGTGCTATTGGTGATTGTGGGGAGCGCTGATTGCAGGCTGATCGTGCCAGTAACGCCCCCGGCTTCGATGAAGTGTGGTCCAGCACCTGCCCCGAGTGCACTCGTGATGGCCTGTCTCAGTGATCCTGATCCGCTATCGTTGGTATTGGAAACGGTAAATACAGCCTGTGGATTGACGGTGAGGCTGGCAACCTCTTGATCTGTTTGTGGGGGCGCGGGTAAAGCCTCAGTCGGCACGGCGGGCGCATCCAGTTGAGATGCACGGGATTGCCGGCCTTCTTGCCAGGCCTGAACGAGTCCAGTTGCGGCATTACCACCCAGATACAAGCCAAAACATAAGATGAGACAACTCATAAAAAGAGGGTTGAACACACGACGGGCAAAATCAGATCGAAGCTGGGATTTCATAGATATGCACCTTGAAAAAGTCAGAAAAAGTCAGGAGATGTGATTGGCTTCAACGATAGAGAATTCGATACAGGGGACAATCAGCCAGCATCACCAGGAGGTAGACAACAGACGGACCTCAGTCCTTTTATTGCCTGTAGACAATAAAACCCCGATGACACCCGTTATTGAAGAAGGGAAAATCGCCCAAAAACTGTAATTTTCATTCCTGGCAGCCTGGTAACCCAATATGAAAAGTACAGATGGGGAAAAGATTTTTCAGGTTTGGAGCCGATGACAAGTTGTACTCTCTCAAAAACAATCCGTCAAGGAAAGTAACAACAACCCGGCCTGGTGTCATAAAATAGACCTGTCACATTGTTGGCTTATGGGTGAGGTCATTCTTTATCACTACTGAATTCGATACCAGCGGGAGGTCACTGTTCCCCAACCGAAATCTGGTGGACAAGGTAGCCTGGAATGCGGTGAAATAATCCCCATCACAAACACATTCAAGGTATGCTACAGAGTGACCAGGAAGGAATTCGAATTCAGACCAGATTCTTCGGCAAATCCCGGTCAACTTTGTCCATTGAAAGGATTCATTCGGAATGATCAGCGTTCTTATTTCTGATCTCCTCGATCAAATCCAGGGAAAACCAGCCAGTCGCCAGGTATCGCCAGAAGGCACTGCCGTTCCGAGTGATTCGCCCATTCTGCGAGCCATCACTCAAGCCGGGCTGCTGCTGGAGCGCTACACATTTGCAATTGAAAACGAAGGCTTCTATCAAGCCATGCTGACGCCTGACTTGCTGCACCATTCACTGACCGAAGAAGAATCCATTGCCTTAATTACCGCTCTCAGCGAACTCTTGAAAACTGACCCGACCCACGCCGGAATGGCTGCCTGGGCCCTTGGTCGGACCAGCGAAGACGGCGCCCGTGAGGCACTGGCCCAGGCTCTGGAACAATGGTCAAACCACCCTGACAACACGGTGTATCAAATCCTGGCCGGATTGGATAATTTCGGATTGGCCCCCTATTCCGAACTGGTCTGGGAGGTCGCCCAAAAAGGTCTGCC
>DAOQNB010000838.1:0-3325 GCA_035335845.1 Acidobacteriota bacterium
GGGCTGAAGACTTCGGGCTCAGGGCTTGGGGCTGAAGACTTCGGGCTCAGGGCTTGGGGCTGAAGACTTCGGGCTCAGGGCTTGGGGCTGAAGAAACCGGGCTCAGGGCTTGGGGCTGAAGAAACCGGGCTCAGGGCTTGGGGCTGAAGAAACCGGGATGAAGAAGCCGGGTTCAATACCCTGAGCCCGACGTCTTCAGCCCCGAGCTTGCGAGTCTTCAGCCCCAAGCCCGATGTCTTCAGCCCCAAGCCCGATGTCTTCAGCCCTCAGCCCTGTGTCTTCAGTCCGACGTCTTCAGCCCCGAGCTTGCGAGTCTTCAACCCAAATTTTATGACCCCTCGATTACAGACATTTCTGGATCATTTTTTTTCTGACAAATCACCACACATTGATCGTCTGCAAGGTGATGCCTCAACCCGCGCCTATTTCCGAGTTTCGCTTCCAGAGCAAACCTATATTGCGGCGGTGTACCCGGACAGCTTTTCACTTGCTGAATTCCCCTATCTCGTCGTGACCCAGCTCTTTGAACAGTTTGCCGTCCCCGTACCACGGATTCATTCGATCAGTGAGGTGGAAGGTATTATTCTGCAAGAAGATTTGGGTGATTTGCGATTTCAGGATGTTTTAAGCGACCTGACACCGGCCAGATTCAACGAACTCTATCGCGAAGCCATCACGTTGCTGGTTGAAATTCAAAAAACCACGGATCAGGCGGTGACCCAAAATCTGCTCCCGGCAAGACTGGCCTTTGACGAAGAAAAATTGTTTTGGGAACTGAACTTTTTCTTTGAGCACTATTTTGAGAGCTACCGTCAACAACGCCCAAAAGCCGAATATGAAACGTTGATTTTAGGTGAACTCTTTGCCCTGGCCCGTCGCCTGGCAGGTGTCCCACGCGTCCTGTGCCATCGTGATTACCACTGCCGGAACCTGATGTACACAGCTAACCGGCTGGTGGTGATTGATCATCAGGATGCCCGAATGGGACCGGCAACCTATGATCTGGCCTCCTTGCTGGGCGATCCCTATGCTCGACTGGATCAACACCTCCAGGACGAACTGAAAACTTTTTTCTGGGAACAACATACCGCCGCATTTGGCAACCGGATCTACCCGTCACGCGATGTGTTTGAAGCGGAATATCGGTTGATGATGATTCAACGCATGCTCAAAGCTGTCGGCACATTCAGTTTTCAGGCTGGAGTTCGAAAGAATTCAACCTATATCGAGTACATCACGCCAGCATTTCAGGCGTCATTAAAAGCACTGGAACAGGTCGCCGACCTCCCGTTTACACAACAAGCGGTTGAAAAAGCCCTCCTCCAAGAATGAAGAATCACTTCCACCGCTCCGGCAGGCGGTACTGACTGGGGTTCAATTATGGTCGAGCAACATCCCCCCAATGATGAGCTTGTCAATCGTTTTTCGGCGGCAGCCACTCACCAGCCAGCCGAACAAGCCAGTTCATATCATCATCCAGACCAGGCCGAGCCAGTCTATGCCCCCGAAGGAATTTGCTTTCGCCATCCCCACGTCGAAGGGCAGTACTATTGCCCGTCCTGCCTGACCTGGCGGTGTCAAGAATGTGTGGTTCGTTCGCAAAACGTCGCGGTTTGCCCGGATTGCGATGTCTTTGCGGTCAAAGCCAGTGACTACTATGCCGCCTGGCAACAGGCTGCCGAACAACCCAGAGAACAGTCTTTTTCTGAAGAATTGATGCGGGCGTTTTCATACCCACTCCGCCATCCACTGGCAGCGGCAACAGTTTGGATCGCTGTTCTACTTGGAGTTACAGCCGGGACATCAACCTACGACCCTGACAGTCCTGCCATTCAATATGTTTTGATTGGGTCTCTCAAAAATCTTGGTATCCTTGGGTACTTGATTGGCTTTTGTATCGCCGAGTGTCTTGGCTATAACCTGATGCTCTATCGGGCAGATGGTCGTGAGTCCAGGGATTATTCAAAAGTAACTGATACAAACCAGTTTTTTCAGGGGCTTACCCTCTGGTTAGTTGCAGCAGCAATTGGCGTATTGCCGCTGGTGATTCACACCTTAATCCCACTTTTGCAGTCAATTGCAGCCGTCGTCATAAGCGCGGATGCTCGAAAACTCCCGCCACTGACGATCTGGCATCACCTTGGAACTGGATTCCTGATATTGTGGGCTTTGGCTGTCTATCCACTGCTCAAAGTTGTTGGTGCCGCGAAGCGCGACCCACTTGCCATGGTCAACCCGTTTGTTCTGGTTGGTGCCTGGTCAAGCCTCAAGTCCTGGATCCTCCCGCCATTTGGCCTGATGGTGATTGAATTTGCAGCTCTGGTTGTGATTGGCCTGATCCTTCATAGCCTTCCCGGAGGCGTGATTCTGATGTCAGCCTTACTGGCCTATGCTTCACTGACCGCCTCCTATACGTTTGGAGTCGCGGTCCACAAAGGCTGGGAAACCCTCGATCTCTATTATCAAGAACCAGAACCGGACCTTTTTAAGCAGACCAACAACAAAAGCGAGAAGTAAGTCCTCAGCAGAACAGCCGCATTTCGAGCAAAATCCATACTCTGAACCAATCCCGTGACTCAATACCTATGGAAGAACCCCAATCAATTGAAAAACTTGTCGTTGAAAACATTCAGGAATTGAAAAAATATGTTGGTCACGACATTGCCCTCACCAGCTATTATCAAATTGATCAATCCCGTGTTGATCAGTTTGCTACCATTACCGAAGACCGCCAGTGGATTCACACCGATGTGGAGCGTGCCCGCCGGGAATCACCTCACGGTGGCACCATTGCTCACGGCTTCCTGACGCTTTCACTGCTCAACCACTTTCTGTTGCAGGCCGTGGAAGTCAAAAATGTCCGACTCGGGCTTAATTATGGATTGAATTCGGTCAGGTTCCCGGCAATTGTCCCCACTGGTGCCAAAATCCGGGCTCAGGTCCGCTTACTTTCGGTTGAGGATGTAACTGGTGGTATTCAGGCCGTTTGGAAATTTACCATTACCTGTCAGGGAAATGAAAAACCGTCCTGCGTGGCTGAATGGGTGGTCAGGTACTATGAATAGTCGGGTTCCGGGTTCCGGGTCTTGTCATTACCCAAATTATTTTGGTTCGTCAAAACCCACGACTGAAATGAAAAAACTCACCACAGAGGACACAGAGGAACACAGAGATTTAAAAAATTGATCTTCCTCTGTGTTCCTCTGTGTCCTCTGTGGTAGAAGAATGACGAAGTTCAGTTCTGACCAGGGCAATTTGGGCCATTTTTTAGAGAACTGAAAAAATTTGGGTAATGACAAGGTTCCGGGTTCCGCGCTTCCGGGTT
>DAOQNB010000839.1:0-3316 GCA_035335845.1 Acidobacteriota bacterium
ATTGCCGTGATTGCAGCCTTTGTGATTGGCGGTGTGATCGTGCTGTGTATCGGCGATAGCCCGCTGCTGGTGTATGAACTCTTTTTCAGCAGTGCCTTTGGAACACTCGACGGTATCAGCTACACGTTATTTTATGCCACCCCGTTGATTTTCACCGGGTTAGCGGTCGCACTGGCATTTCACTGTGGGTTGCTCAACATCGGGTGTGAAGGCCAGCTCAGTGTGGCTGCCTTTGCCACCGCCTGGGTTGGGTTTACGCTCCCGGTCTATCTTGGCGAGGCGGTTAGCCCAACGGTTAAATCATTGATCTTGATACCAGCCTGTATCCTGGGCGGAATTGTGATGGCGGGACTCTGGGGGGCGGTTCCAGGCTTTTTGAAAGCGAAGTTTGGCTCGCACGAAGTGATCAACACCATTATGTTGAACTTCATTGCTGCCGCCATTGTGAGCTATCTGACGCAATATCACTTCCGAACCGTTGGGGATCAGATTCTTGAAACTTTTGAAATTGACAAAGCCGCCCATATTCCCCGGTTTCACCATTTGCTGGCCCCGCTGGGAATTACTTATCCAGAGCGCCTGCCGCTCAATATTGGGTTCATCATTGCCCTTCTTACCTGTGTCGCCGTCTATGTATTTTTGTGGAAAACCAAATGGGGATATGAGTTACGGGCAGTTGGCAACAATGCTTCGGCAGCCGAATACGGTGGCATCAGTGTCAAACGCAACATTATTCTGGCCATGACAATCTCAGGTGGATTGGCGGGAATGGTGGCCATCAGCGAAGTGCTCGGCTATCGGCATCGCTACTATGACGGGTTTTCACCAGGATATGGCTTCACGGGAATTGCGGTTGCGCTTCTAGGTCGCAATCATCCGGTCGGAATTTTGTTGTCAGCCGTTTTGTTTGGGGCTTTGATCCGGGCCGGTTTGTTCATTGATATTTTTACCGACCATGTGTCAAAAGATCTGTCGGTGGTGCTTCAAGCCATCATTATTATATGCGTGGCCTGCGAAGGACTCTTTCGCGGGACACTTCTCAAACGGTTTCAACCAGAAAAATAGCTATGCGCACGACAGCTTTGATCTTTTCATGTCTGATCCTCCTCGGGTTTCCCTTCGCCACCCTGGCTCAACTCGCCATTGTCAAAAATGCCAGCCCATCTGGGTTGACCGGTGACCGATATGTGTACCGGTTTGAGCGCCCAGAGTTTGAAATTGCCCGCATTGATGTCCAGGTTAACCTCAAGGGTCAGGGAAACTTGAAGTATCAACGCAAAGATGAAGAAGAGCCAACTCTGGTTGAACTCAACCTGCGACCAGAATCCATGACCCGGCTGCAGAAATTGTTTGAGACACTGAATTTTGTCCGCAGCACTGATACCTACCAGTCGTCAATGGACCACCCAAACCTTGGAACCAATACCATCACGGTGTACCAGGGGGAACTCAATCGCGAACTGACGTTTCAGTTCACCTCAAATCCCTCACTCCAGCAAATTTCCAATTTCTTCCGTGGTCTGGTCACCCAACACCGACGCCTTGAGACGCTCACCACTGCCCGCCGATACCAACCCCTCGACACACCGAAACAAATGAAGGACCTGGAATATGAGCTCAAAGGCGGACGCATTGCCGAGCCCGAAGCCATGCTTGAGTTGTTGAAAGAATTCAGCATGGACGACCACCTGCCGCTCATCACACGCAACCATGCGAAACGGTTGGTGGAGATGATTGAGAAGAAAAAGTAGGGTTCCGCGCTTCCGCGCTTCCGGGTTTTCGAATTTGGTCTGATTCCGGACTTTGCCGTGGAACGATGATTGAATTGAGGCAGGTTGTTTACGATCTGTAAAATTGGTGATGCTTTGGGATTTTGGGCGACGCAAATGTATTTGATTTCCCTGAACCCTGAACCCTGAACCCTGAACCCTGAACCCTGTTTTTCTTCATTCTTCATTCTTCATTCTTCATTTCCATTTCCATTTCCCTCTATGTTGTGGATATTAAAGAACATCATCCATGCGTTGTTTCGAATCATTTTTACCCTTGAATACTACGGGGTTGAAAATGTTCCCGCATCTGGCCCGGTGGTTTTGGCTGGAAACCACCCGAGCTATCTGGATCCATTGCTGATTTCCCTGCCCATCAGGCGACAGATTCGGTTTATTGCCTGGGATCGGCTGTTCAAAGTACCAGGGTTGGGGTTCCTGATGCGGTTTGCAGGCGCGTTTCCAGTTGATATTACCCGACGTGATTCAAAAGCCTTTGAACAGGCCATGGAAGTACTTAAAGAAGGTCACGCACTGGGTATTTTCCCCGAAGCCGGGCGCTCTCAAAAACCTGGCATGAGCGAAAATGTCAAATCCGGTGCTGCCCGCTTTGCCATTTATAACCAGTGTCCGATTGTCCCCATCACCATTACTGGCGCACAAGATGCCTGGCCAACATCACGGTTGATCCCACTCCCACGCAAAATCACGGTTAAATACCACAAACCAATCATCCCCGACCCGGAACGATGCCTCAGTCACCGCGACGACGCTGAATTTGCCCGCGAAGTCATGGACCAGTGGCGCGACCAGATTGAACAGCGCCTGCTGCCATCGCTCAAAGTGTCAGATAAGCTGTACCAATTGTTTGCCCGCCCGGCATGGCCATTGCGAACCTATGAAATTGTTCCGCTCGGGGTTTTGTTCATTGCGTGCTTCTCGGGTGTTTCGCTCCTGGAAGTAGCCCTTCCCTGCCTCGTCTATTACATCTACCTCCTGGCGGATATCTGGTTTCTGCCACAAGGCCGAATTGTGAAGGCCCTGCGGGACCTTTCAACGCCATTTTTGTTCTTTGCCTGGCACCCGACCTTGATGAAGGCGGTTTTTTATCCACGCACAGGTGTTGCCTTTGCGGCACTGGCCGCCGCCATTTTGTCAACCCTGGTTCCGTTTTATTATGCCCGGTATCATGATTCCCAACGCTATATGCGCGGACTGGTTCTGACCTATGGACTGGCGATGGTCCTGGAGCTTTTCTACCCGGCTGGATACGGTCTCCACGCGGCGCTGTTTAGTTTCATTATCGTCTATTGCGTTGACCGACAGCCAATGCACTGGTATTTCACGGCAGCGGGTGTGGCAACCTATGCGGCCCTCTTTGGCTGGTTTGCCCAGCCACTGCCAGTTACATTGGCTTATTATGCAGGACTCGGCCCGGTGGTGGATGTGTATATGCGGCTGATGAAATTCACCACTCACGATGGACGGCAAGTTTGAACCGGAATGAAGAATTGAGAATGAAGAATTGAGAATGAAGAATGAAGAAT
>DAOQNB010000840.1:0-3311 GCA_035335845.1 Acidobacteriota bacterium
ATTCGACCGGCTCCATCAATCGGGTTACCTTTTCTGGAGAGAACCCCATGTCAACATATTGGTTTTTGAGGTTTTCGCGATATACCCGATCATCTTAAATCTGATTGAGTGCGTTCCAGTATTCGGCATCGCTTCGAATCATAACGAACCTCCAATTTGAATGATTCCTTTCTGCTTACGCCCGCTGTAGGTGCTGCGAAACAGTTCAGGAAATTTCATTCCAATGTTCCCCGTCGTCAAATTCAGAAAACGTTGCTTCAAAAGAGCTTCCGCGCAGTTTTGTTAATTCATTGATTGCTTTCAGGCGACCAGTATTGGCCTGGAATAATTTCTGGGAAAGTTCAGTGTACTCAGCCAGTTCCACTGGTGTGAGTGAATCTTCTTCATTGATAGCCACAAGCTCTTTCATTTTTGTGGATTGCTTGGCATGGCGTTCTCCAGTCACTACTCAGGCTTACAAACAGTACATATGAACAAGAGACAAGATATATCACAATCTACCCAAATTGTAGCCTTCGCCAATACTGCCAGCCGTTACTGTGCGTGGGTGGAAGCGGTTGAAACCTATTCTTTTGATGAAGTTTCTCATCTGCGGCTCCTCCTGGCAGAATTGCATCTGGGTGTGTTGCGGTTGTGGCCGGTCAAACCCGGTGCTGACGCCAAGATTGAAGCACTCTCTCACGAAGAATGGAGCGTGATCTACTCCAGACTGGCCCGGTTTGAACTCAATCACTATTGGGATGTGTTTAACCCACTCGATTCCGAAGACACCACCTCAATTTGCAGCAGTCTGGCTGACGATCTGGCGGACATCTATCGGGATTTGAAAAAGGGGCTTGCCTGTTATGACCAGGGACAAATGACCGAAGCTGCCTGGGAATGGCGCTTTTTGTTTGAAATCCATTGGGGACAACATTTGACCGGAGCACAGCGGGCGCTTCACTGGTATTTTACCAGGGTGGATATTTTGGATTTGATGGGTTGAGTAACCCTTGAGTGAAAGTCAGGTTTCACGACCTCAACCCGGCACGATATTCACGGGCTAAAATAGACATAATCACCAGCGAGCCAAAGCTCCCATCCCGCTTGACCACGGCTTCGCGCAGTGTTCCTTCTTCATAAAACCCAGTTGTCTGATAGGTATGGCGGGCACGGATGTTGTCATCAAAGACGTCCAGCCAGAGGCGATTGGCGTTCAATTCGGTAAACGCCAGCTCAATCACTTTGTATAAAACCGGTTTCCCAAATCCAGCTCCAGGTTGAGCGACCACAATTCGGGCCAGTTCGATGCTCCGGGCAGGTGACGTAAGCCCGGCCAGGATCACGTAAGCGCCGGGTTGTCCAGCTTCATCAGTGGCCATCAGGTAGCGTTTATCCGGGTCTGCCAGGTTTTTCAAGTGTGTTTCAGCCGGCCAGTGACCGATAAATGCTTCAAATTCAGAGCGTTGTTCCTGGGCGACGATCCAGGCGATATCTTCCGGGATTGCCGGACGGAGACAGATCTGAGGTTTCATGGTGAGTGGATTTGTTTCTTGATCAGTTGGGTTCAGTTCTTTGGGGATAAGGTTGGAATAGTGACTGACAAGCTGATTTGCCCGGTGAAAGGCTGGTGCAATCAGATCAAGTTCGACATCCGGACAAGGTGCCAGTCTCAGGAGGTTTTGAAGCATTTGAAGTGCTTCTGGAATGCGATGGGTCTGACAGAGCAGGTCTGCCAGAAAAACCTGAGCCTCAATCCAGTCAGAAAATTGACCTGGCTCATATGGCATCGCGACGGCACGACGTAAGATTGCTTCGGCTTGAACAACATCTCCTTTTATGTCAAGGAGTAACGTCGCTTTATGAATAGCCTGACCGAGATTCATAGCGTTCTCCAGTATAAAAAAACAAGCCAGGGAAGCTATGGTGTCACAGCCTGGCCTTTTTCAAATGTCTGTTGAATTCCAGGTGCGACCAGTTCGTGGAATATTTCGTCCATTCGCTCTGGAGAATAGGGCATGTTGCTTTCAAGCCACCATTTCAGCAGGGAAAACAGGGTGCTGGCGATATGGTGTGCCAGAATCGCTGGCGGTACGGATGTTGAGACAGATTGTGACACCAGCTTGTGTTCGATCTTTTTGCTCAGATACTCAGTCCCGGTTTTGAGCATCAACTCCATTTTTCGCGACATCGCCAGGGCTCGATACAGGTGATGAAAGTCCTGAAGGTGGCTAAAGAGCTGTCGAATCGGGACGATTTGAGCTGTGCCAGCCTGTTCCAACTGGATGTGCTGGTTGACTCCATCCAGAAGATTTTCGAAATCGCTGAGAAAGAGGTCCTCCTTGTCGCGGAAATGGGCGTAAAACGTAGCCCGTCCGACATTGGCGCGGTCAATCACATTCTGCACCGTGATTTCGTCATAGTGCTTTTCCAAGATGAGTTCAATCAGCGCGTCTCCCAACATATCCCGAGTGCGACGGGTCCGCCGATCTTTTTTCTGTTTTTCCATCATCAAGCTCCTCACGTTTTCGAACAATCCAGGCCGGGTTGTTCAGTTTGGAACAAACCTGGCCAGGCTGTTTGGTGACCTGATTTCATCTCCTGGATAGACTTGCGGTCAACCGTTTATTTTTCAATATCAGAAGGACGTTGACCCATGAAACAGCAGTCAATCTATGGAATTGCTCTGATTGTCGGTTCTCTGGCGGGTATTGTAACCATGATTTTCCACCCCTCGGGGCTGAGCCACACTGCGCCACCTGATCAAATGGGGCATCTGGCTCAAGTGGCGGTGGCTACGCATGCTCTGGCACTGATCGGCCTTCCAATCGTGGTCTTTGGGTTTCTAGGATTTACTCTCAACCAGGGAGCAGATCGCCCATTGATCCAGGCTGGGTTTGTGGCCTATGTCTTTGCTTCGTTTTGGGTTTCAATTTCAGCCGTTTCCAGCGGGCTGATTGCACCACAACTCATTCGGCAAATGGTTGGGGCAGATGAATCAGCCCAAAAGGTCCTGCAAGCCATTTTATCCTACAACTTCCAGCTCAATCAGGGGTTTGCAAAGCTCTTTGTGATCGGTTCATCAGTGGCGGTGATTCTCTGGTCAATTTCTTTGTTGAAATCAGGAACTGTTCGCTGGCTGGGGATTCTCGGGTGTGTGGTTGGACTGGTCAACCTGTTTGTTTTTGGCCTTGGTCACCTTCGTCTCAATGTGCATGGGTTTGGTTTGTTTACCTTTATTCAATCAACCTGGGTGATTTTGCTGGGAGTGATGATGTGTCGTCCAATCGAGTTTTTTCCATCTGGGAAATCATCGGGTTGAAGACATCGGG
>DAOQNB010000841.1:0-3304 GCA_035335845.1 Acidobacteriota bacterium
GCGCAACCGGTCAGACTGGGGACTCGGAGCGGTCGAAACCGTTGCTTCAGGTCGGGTCATTGCTGAGTGGATGCCAGCCTCGTGAACCAACCGTCCTCCCTGATGAGCCGCCAGCCCTAAAACTCCGGCACAGCCAGCATAGGCCATCAGGAAAACGACGTGAGCGGTCACCCACAGGGCTGGCGGAACGGTTTTCTTGAGCAGAACTGGAAGAAATGACAGGCCAGCAAAGGTGGCAGTCAACCCAAGAAACAACCATTGGGCCAGTTCAGCCAGGTCTTCGTGCTGCTCCAAAATGGCCTCAGCCTGAGCCAAATGTTCAACCGGCTCGGAGGCAGCTTCACCGGTTTGCACTGCCACGACCGCCGCAATAGTGCCAATGACCATCAAGACCAGAGCTGAAACGGTAAAAGCTTTGGCGCTCTTTTGAAAAATGAGACTCAACACAATAAAAATTGGCGCTACAAAGAGCAACGCAATCGGAAAGTGGATAACGATTGGATGTAATTCGCTCCAGGCGGGCAATGAGGGGAACATATTCAGGGCCTCCGTTTATATTGAATTATGAATCTTGAATTATGGATTATGAAAAGCTAACGTTTTTCTTTTCAACCAGATCACTCATTTTCAAATATTCAATTGTCTTCTCTTTGCGGCTTGTGTTTTGAGTGTACTGCGAGACACCTAAATACAGCATAAATGCATACAAGCTGGCTCTATATTGACCAGCCATCATGAACGAGGCCAACCACATACCACTCGTGATTTGATTCTTCAAAGACAATTCTCAAGCTACTCCAATCGCGGTAATCAATCGTCTTATCGCGACCTGGAACATAGTACTCAACAAAAATTCCTTGTGGGTAAATCTCTGAGATATTATTTACGGTGTTGCCTTCGCCAATCACCTGATTAAAAGCGACCTTTGGAGATTTCAGGTAATCCCGTTGATAGAGAAATTGCGAAAAGTACTGTTTCGGAGTCAGTCGAATTGGCGCTCCGCTTCCATCTGACTCACCCCACACATAGCGTTTCTGGGCCGTGAAGAGGTTTTTCACCTGAGTTTGGGTAAAAACAATGTCAGATTGAGGATTTATATAAGCTGAAGGTGAAAATCGGACTCTTTTCTTTGGATGAACAAAGCTGGACAAAACGTCCATGTCACGATCCCGAAGAGCAGCCACAACAGCACGGGCACGGTTACCGACAAGTTGTTCAACCTCTCTCGATGTCATCTGTTTGGTTTGAACCAGGGAAGGTTGCACACTTGTACTTGCAGAGAGTTCAAGACTACAGACCAAACCTGCAATGAAAACTCCCAGTAAAATACTCATCAGGTAGCGAATCATGCTGATCCTCCGATCTTGAAACAAACTCATTTATTTCTGAGCAAGTTGAATTAATTTCTCAAAACTAACTTCAGAGCCGGGGCAGGTTTTACCAGAGTAAATCTCACGGTGTCCGACGACATGCGCTCGATCAATTGGGATTTTCCACCGCTGGCATATCTCTTTGATCAAGTTTGCGCTCGCTTGATACATTGCATCTGACCAGAGGGTATGAGCTTTACCCTCGTGTTCAATGCCAATCGTGTATAAATTAGGATTAACTTTCGATTTAATACCTTTCCAAGTAGGGTTTGAAACTCTCCCTGCATGCCAGGCAGCGTCAGATTCTGAGACATATTGATGAATTTCCCCTTGCTTCCCAATGCCATAATGGGCAGATACCTTGGATACTGATTGTCGAAACCAGCTATCGGTTCCAGCAAGTGAGCCTTCCATAATATGAATCACGACAGCTTCTGGCTTGTACCCTTGACGGCCAACTCGTTTATTTGGGCTTCCAATCCATACTGCCTGTGATGAGCCAACTCGTCCTGTACTTCGGGGGTCAACTTGCCGATTGAGACGGTCTTTAAATAAAGTAAAGGACACGGCGTCTGGAGAAATCCCAGCCACCACTCGATTTAGATATCCTTGATTTGATAAATGTTCTTTCACCGTAAAGGGTGAGGCGCCAGCAGATAACCCGCGCAGAGTAATGTCTCCAGGTTTTATCCGTCCAATTACATCAGCCCCTTGAAGTCGAAGAACTTCTTGTTGAAACCGCTTAATCGCTATTGAAGTTTGCCAATCTAATACTCCTGTAAGTGGAAGGGTGTTTAGGAATGGAAGATGATGTAGATTTAGATTAATCAACTCTTGTATTACAAGCAGGTCTGACCGATCATTCATTTCACCTGGACCAATCGCACTTCGAATAAACTTCATAATTTTTACTTCCCTTCGATTTAATTTCACCTGTATTCAATTTTGTCTTTGCAGTGGTCATCAGCAATCCACGTTCCATAGATGGACAAATGCCTTCTTATGCCAGAATCTCAACAAGAAACCGGATATATCTCCAATCAGGTTCAGCGAGTACTGATCTGGCTCCTGGTTGCCAATGTGGCCGTGGTCATTGCCAAGGCCACCGCCGGATGGCTGGCCGGGTCGTTGAGCGTAATGAGCGATGCGGCACACTCGCTGACGGATTCGCTCAACAACATCGCCGGGATTGTTTTAATTCGACTGGCAACCCGTCCAGCAGATTGGGATCACCCTTATGGACACAGCAAAATTGAACAAATCGGCGCGTTTGGCATCACCGGGCTGATGTGCCTCACTGCCTATGAAATTGGCCGCGAAGCGATCTCCGGCTGGTGGCGAGGTGAGACTCATGTGGTAAATATCTCAACGCTCACACTTGGCGTGATGGTAGGGACACTGGCTGTCAACATTGCCGTCGTGTGGTACGAACGCCGCGCCGGACAACGCCTGCAAAGCATTTTCCTGATTGCAGATGCCCAACACACCATGAGCGATATCTATGTCACGATTGGAGTTTTATCAGGGCTGGTTTTTGTCAAACTGGGATATGTCTGGATTGACCGCGTTGTTGCGTTGCTGGTGGTATGTGCGATTGTCTATGGGGCGTTTAATGTGGTGAGGGAGGCAGGTTCGGAATTGATGGATACGGTGGCAGTTGATGCAAAAAGCCTGGCTCAGCTTGCCAGCGAACTTCCAGATGTGGTCGAGGTACGAGATGTCCGGTCACGGGGACGTGGAATGTATGGCTTTGTTGAATTGACCATTGTGGTTGATCACAACGACCTGCGCCGCGCCCATCGTTCAACGGAGGTTCTGGAAAACAACATCCGGCAAAAATACAACCTGCATACAGTGACAGTTCACATCGAGCCATCGGGGGAATGAAGAATTGAGAATGAAGAATGAAGAATGAAGAATGAAGAATGAAGAAT
>DAOQNB010000842.1:0-3301 GCA_035335845.1 Acidobacteriota bacterium
GGCTCAGGCGAAAACTCAAAATCCCCATCTCCCGCAATGCGCCAGCCGCGCCCCGCTCGTCTCCAGTCTTTTTGCGGAGGTCAAGCATTTGACCAGCTAAGGTTTCAACCCCCTGTGGTGTGTTTCTAAATACTTGGAAAATAATGAGTTCTCGTATTGTATTGGCGACCCATTCAAGCTCACCAAGTCGGGTCCAGGTTTCAATCAGCTTTTCGTATCGCTGACAACCTTCGTCAAGTGCTTCTTTGGTTTGTTTGCCGAGCAACTCGCCAGTGGCAAAAAATTCCGTTTGTGCTGCCACCCGTTCGCGGTCTTCATCTGTGGCAGGCCGGAGGGCTGGAACGGAAATCTGATATCGGCCCGGTGGGCAGCCCTCGCGGGCAGGATAGACCGTAACGTGATAGGTTCCAGCAGTTTCCGCAATCAAAAAGACAATGGTACGTTGGACAACCCGGTCGGCAATTTTGGAAGCACCCATCGTTTTCCCGTCATCGGTGGTGATTTCAATGGCCGGAGTGAGAGTGGTTGATTCAATCACCAGTCGAACAAAATCGCCCTGGCTCAATGTGAGGGAATAGCGGTGCTTTTCACCACCCCGGATCGGTTTTTCAATCGGGATTCCGGGCGTGATGGCTTCGTTTGAAGGACTGACCGGTGCTGGCGCTGGTGTTTGGTTTTCAGAAACGTGGGGTGAGGCACTCACAAGACTGCCAGCCAGGTGTCCCAATATCAGTAGTAGTATCAGGCTCAGGCGCACCATAAGGTATTTCATACACAGTGTCTCCTACCGGAAAAACAAAGGGGGTGAAAGCTGGGGGGCTGCCAGAAAAAGAAGATGAGATTGAAGGAATATGAGCGTTTGGGGAGGAACGGAAATTACAGTGTCAGACGAGGGTTTCTTCAGCTATTGTGCCTGGATATTTCCAATTCGAAAAGGTTCCCACCGCAATTGCCAGCCAGCCATTTTTCAGAAAGGAAGGGTTGACAAGAGAACTTTATTCTCTAGAATATCGTTTTATGAGATGAATGTTCTTTAATATACCTGTTTTTAAGTATGATTGATGAGATTGATAGTAAAATACTGACGATTCTTCAAAAAGAAGCGCGAACTTCAAATGCCGAGATTGCCCGTCAACTCGGCATGGCGCCATCAGGGATTTTAGAGCGGATTCGCAAACTCGAAGAACGCGGGGTGATCCAGGGCTATCGCGCTGAAATCAACCCGAAGGCGTTGGGTTTGGGTCTGCTGGCTTTTGTCGCGGTGCGCAGCAACGACCGGGTCAACGACATTGCCACTGGCAAGTTGCTCGCCCAGATTCCAGGGGTGCTCGAAGTTCACGATACTGCCGGAGAAGACTGTTATCTGGTCAAAATCCGGGCCGCGGATACCGAATCGTTAGGCAAGATTATTCGAACCCAGATCGGCACGATTCCTTCGGTGCTCACCACGCGCACCACCATCGTTTTGGAAACCCTCAAGGAGTCAACTGAAATGCCGATCTGACCTGCATGTGAAGGAGGTTTATCGGCATGCAACTCTTTACGAAGGTAGCTCGGTGGAAACTGGTTGTGGCGTTTGCCGCCATCTATTTGATTTGGGGCTCGACGTATTTAGCCAATCGTTTTGCCATTGAAACACTTCCACCGTTTGTGATGGCTGGCGTTCGCTTCCTGATTGCGGGAGGACTTCTGTTTGGCTGGTCCATGTGGCGAAATCGGGAACGATTGACGCTGGCACACTGGCGTTCGGCCACAATTATTGGAGCCTTGCTTCTCCTGGTTGGCAACGGAGGCGTCGTCTGGTCAGAGCAGTTCATCTCCTCAGGACTGGCCGCCCTTCTGGTGGCGACCGAACCGCTGTGGATTGTCCTGTTTGAGTGGCTCCAACCACAGGGAAATCGTCCTAGCCGTGGGGTTATCTTTGGTTTGCTGGCTGGCTTGATTGGGATGGTGATTTTGATTGAGCCGTCTCAACTCGCCAGCGGGCACGGCATTCACCTCGGCGGCATTTTGGCTGTCACCGCGGCCACGATTGCCTGGGCAATTGGTTCGCTCTACTCAAGAAAAGCTGACTTGCCTGCTTCCCCAACGCTGGCCACCGCGATGACGATGCTTACGGGCGGCGCACTGTTATTGCTGACTGGAACCCTGACCGGAGAGTGGCGCCACATACATTTGGACCAGATCTCAACCAAATCATTGATTTCTGTCGGTTACCTGATTTCTTTTGGCTCAGTGGTGGCCTTTTCGACTTATACCTGGCTGCTCCGGGTTTGTGCGCCAGGGCAGGTTGCGACCTATGCCTATGTGAATCCGGTGGTGGCCGTCGCACTCGGCTGGGCATTAGCTGGAGAACTCATCACGGGTCGCACGCTGATTGCCTCAGCCATCATTCTGGCAGGCGTGGCCTTCATTACACTCTTCCAAAACAATCCCACCCCGATTGGGAAAACCAACATCGAGAACGAAACCAGCCACTCTGAGCCCAGCCTTGGATTTTATGGCCTGGTGGAAGATCACTGAAATGTAACTTTCTTCAGAAAAAGAATTCTTTTGGAGTGCGGGGACCTGTCACCGCTTTTCAAAGCAGCAACCAGTTGCCGCACTCCAAAGAAATAGTTATCTAAAAAGCCATAGCCAGGAGTCAATCAAGCGTGAGCCAGAAAATTGTTCAAGGTTGAACAATCCTTCATCTTTTTTTCTTCCAGAGGTTTACAGGGAGCAGTTTGCATACCTGTCTCGCCATTTTATGAAGGTTCTTGCCGGGTTTGGGGCCCGTCCTGGCTATATATGGAATTCAATACCGTGGGCTTCACACCACGGCTACCCGACACCGACCCTGCGGGCCTCAAATCCGTATCCTGTCCCCTGTCCCCTGTCCCCTGTCCCCTGTCCCCTGTCCCCTGTCCTCTGTCCCCTGTCCCCTTGTCACTCTGTCACTATTTCATCATTTCGCTATTTTTTTCTTTTTCCCAGCCTTCCTTTTAGTGTAAAAAGTACCAGCCACAAGACTTCACTTCGGATGTTCCCCGAAATACTCCAAACTACTTGATGCATCCAGGTGCCCGGTGCCTGGAGATGGGGGTTGTATGTTTTTGAAAATTGCCACCCTCCTGGTGATTTGTCTCTGTTTTCTGCCTGTGCAGGCTCAAAAACAGGGCACGAAATCGCCGGCGGGTCAAAAGGAAATTTTTCAACTTGTGGCGGACCGCAACCTGTCTGGACTTGAAACGCTCATCAAACGGGGCACAAACGTCAACGCCAAAAATGGACAGGGGCAAACCGCGCTGATGCTGGCGGC
>DAOQNB010000843.1:0-3299 GCA_035335845.1 Acidobacteriota bacterium
CACTGATACCGAATTGAACCAGATGAAATCGCTGGCCACCCAGGCCCTGGATGCTGGATGTATCGGGATTTCCATTGATATGGTGCCCTGGCATATGATGAGCGGCAAATTTTGCGGCGTGACCATTCCCTCGCAGCATGCCGATTTTCGGGAATATGCCATGCTGGCCGATGTGTGCCGGGAACGAGATGTGGTCTTTCAGGTCACGCCCAATCCGCAGAATATGCGGTCGTTTGCCAATATTTTGCTGCTGAGTCTCGGAATTGTTCGCAAACCACTGCGAATCACTATTCTTACTGCGCTTGATTCGGTTTCGGACCGCAACCTCTGGCGGGCATTTCCACTGACATTGACGCTGTTTAACTCGATTTTAGGCAGCAACATTCGGTTTCAAACGCTGACCGAACCATTCACCGTCTATTCAGATGGCCCGGTAACCCCAATGTTTGAAGAGTTTCCAACCGGTGTACTGCTCAACAACGCTCAAACCGGAGATGAACGGCGTCAACTCTGGGCCAATCCAAACTTTCGCCAACAGTTTCGGGAGGAGTGGACTCGTGGATGGCGCAAGACGTTTCATCGCTCGCTGGGATTGATGGTCATTACTGATTGTCCGGACAAAAGCCTGATCGGAAAATCAATTGCCCAGGTGGCACGGTCAGTTGGAAAAGAACCAGTTGACGGATTCATTGACCTGCTCGAAGTCTATGACACCAATCTTCGCTGGGTTGCAACGGGTGCCAACGACCGTCAGGAACAGCGACTGGCGTTGATGAAACATCCCGAAATTCTGCCCGGTTTTACCGATGCCGGTGCGCACGTTCGTAACCTTGGGTTTTATGACGGAGCGATTTCCCTGCTCCGACAGGCCGTGCAAACCGGCTTTCTGACACCCCAGCAGGCGGTAGCTCGGGTGACAGGTGAACCGGCCCGGTGGTTCAAACTTGATACTGGCACCCTCACCGTTGGTGCCAAAGCCGATCTGGTTCTACTTCATCCAGAAGGTTTGAACTCGCCAATTGCTCCACAGGTGGAAATTTTGGATCCGGTTCTCAACCATACACCGCGAATGGTAAAGCGCGGCTCGGACGCCATTATTGATTCGGTATTTATTGCTGGAAAACGGGTGTTTCACAGCGGCGGCGCCCAATCCCTGTTGGGAACTGAGCCGCTGGGGGAAGTTCTCGCGTCAACCCCGTCGCTGCCTGAGTTCATACCGGAAAGTCACCGCTTCCGAAACCGAATCAATGAAGAGGTGGTGGATCATCCATTTACTGACTACTGGGAAATTTTCGTCCTGAAACACCAAAATCCGTGGAATGTCGCCTTCCACTGTTTCGGTGTCGTCTATTTTTATGGCGTGATGGTCTGGGCCATGGCGGTTTGGAATTTCTGGCTGCTGCTGCTTTTGCCGGTATCCCAGATGATTGGACTCGTGGGGCACTTTTTATTTGAGCGAAGCCACGTTGATCTGCAGGATGCGATTTTTTCCCGTCGGGCTTCGCGTTGTCTGAATAAAATGTTCTGGTCCATCATCACTGGAAGCTACTTTCCACTGGTTCGTCAGCTTCGAGCACAACTTGAAACCTACCAGCGCCAACACCAGCCATCCCGGTTTGAATCGTAATGTCCAGTGCGTTTCCATCCCTCCAACCCGAACACAAATGGCGAGCCGTCGCCTGGGGCTACGTGGTTTTTGCCGCTGGATACACGTTAACTGGATCCGTTCATTTTCGAGAACCACAACCACTGCCATTACTGGCAATTGATCGGCTGATTCCGTTCATTCCCTGGACAATGATTGTGTACCAGTCACAGTTTTTGTTCCTGTTTGTGTGTTTCTGGCTGCATCACCAGAGCCAAACAATTACCCGGACATTTCACCGAATGGCCGTGGCATGTGCGATTTCATTTACCACGTTTCTAATTTTCCCGACGATTTTTCCTCGCACCTATCCGGATCCACAGGGCTGGCTGGCTGGGATGTACCAGACGTTGCACGCAATTGACGCCCCGACCAATTGCTTTCCGTCACTGCACGTGGCGCTGGCGTTTCTGGCGGCGCTGGGTGTCATGGAAGAACACGGCTGGCGTGCAACCTGGACCCTCGTCTGGGCACTCGCAATTACCCTTTCAACCCTGACCACGAAACAACATTATGCCGTTGATCTGGCTGGCGGTTTTTTGGCGGTGCTGGTGGCAGTAGGTGTGGTTAAAGGGCTGAAAGGACATAAAGGACATAAAGGGACATAAAGGACGAAAAGGACGAAAAGGGCATAAATTCGAAAACCCGGAACCCGGAACCCGGAACCCGGAACCCGGAACCCGGAACCCGGAACCCGATGCTTTCCTGATGACTTTTCCAAAAATTCTGGTACGCTCTCGAAATCCACCTATCACTCTGTAATCCCTTTGGAGGTGCGATGACAGCTATCCTCTATCGCCCACAACCACCACTCTCAAAGTTTGTCGAAGTGATCTGGATGTTTGAAGGTCACGTCCCCCAGCACCGGCGGGAACGCATTCTCCCAACTGGAGTGATGCAACTGGTGATCAACCTCCACCAGGAAGACCTCCGAATTTATGACCGCCAGCATCCTGACCGTTATCAGAGCTTTGGAGGCGGGCTGCTTTCAGGAGCGCATTCAGAGTACATTGTGATTGATACTTCGCCACAGGCCGCCGTGATTGGCGTCCATTTTAAGCCGGGCGGTGCGTTTCCATTGCTTAAGATGCCGGCTGACGAGTTGCAAGACACCGCCGTTTCGCTGGAAACACTCTGGAGAATTCATGCGTCTGTGCTCCGCGAACAATTGCTGGCCGCAGCAACCCCGCTGTTGAAAGTTCGGCTGCTGGAACATTTTTTACTGGCTCAGGCAGCCCGGCCCTGGGAACGACATCCTGCCGTTGCCTTTGCACTCAAAGCGTTTACCGGTGAATCACTCATCCGGCCAATTTCAGAAATTACCGACCAGATTGGCCTCAGTTCGCGCCGATTTATCCAGGTTTTTAAACAAGAAACTGGATTCACGCCAAAGGTATTTTGCCGCATTCAGCGCTTTCAGAAAGTATTGTCCGCAATTGGAATGAATCAGGACATTGACTGGGTGGAGCTTGCCCTGGAGTGCGGATATTTCGATCAGGCGCATTTTATCCATGACTTTCGGGCCTTTTCGGGTCTCAGTCCGTCAACCTACCTTGCCCAACGCACTGCACATACCAATCACGTCCCGCTGGTTGAATAAGGTCAAATTTTTACAATCAATATTTCTCAGTTATAGACTAAACTCGCTTCACCT